>NZ_JBHXRW010000067.1:0-39127 GCF_042716635.1 Streptomyces sp. NPDC058664
CGGCTGTGGGTTGGGTGGCGGGTAATTGGGGGGGGCGTAGGGGCGCCGGGCCCCACACCCCGGGGGCCCCCCCCGGTTTTGGGGGGGGGGGGGCGCCCCGCGGGGGGGGGGCCCCGGCGGCCCGCCCACGCTCACGATTCCGAGGAGACCGTCTCGACGAGGTCGCCGACCTGCCGTTCGGGCAGGGCGCGGGCGACGTCGGCCTGGGCGATGATGCCGACGAGGACGTGTTCGTCGATGACGGGGACCCGGCGGATCTTGTGCTCGCTCATGACGTCCAGTACCCGCTCGACGCTGTCGTCCGCCTGGACGGTGATGATCTCGTCCTGCGCGCACTCGCCGGCCGTGCACTGTCCGGGGTCCTTGCCCTGGGCGACGGCCTTCACGACGATGTCGCGGTCGGTGAGCATGCCCTTCAGCTTCTCGTCGGGGCCGCAGATGGGCAGCGCCCCCACATCGAGGTCGACCATCTTCCGGGCGGCCTCGACGAGGGTCTCGGACGAGCGGACACAGGTCGCGTCGGGGGTCATGATGTCGCGTGCGGTGGTCATGACTATCGCCTGCACTCCAGGTCGTGGGTGGCTGTGCCTGACGGGCGCCTGCCCGGTCGCGGCGCCCTCAATCCTGGCGCTTCGGGGCCGGCCGCGCGTCCGCGCCCCCGGCGGGCGGGCCGCCGGGGGCGCGGACGCGACCGGTGCGTCACGTGGCCAGGGGTGCGCGCCGCTCGGCGCGTCACCGGACGCGTCACACGGCCGGAAGGTGTGGCATCGGCCGCGCCACGCGGCTAGGAGGTGCGCCGCTTCAGGTCGTCGACGGCCTTCGTGCCGCGCTTGTGTCCCTTCTCGCCGGCCTCACGAGTCTTGCCCTTCATCTGTTCGGCCTTGCCTTCGGCTTCCATCTCCTTCTTGCCCGTCACCTTGCCGACGGTCTCCTTGACCTTGCCCTTCTCCATACCGCTCTTGGCCATGAGTGGTTCCTTTCTCGTCATCCTCGGTTCCCGCCGCCGTCGAGTGCTTCGACGATCGCCGCCGAGAAGGCGTCGAGGTCGTCGGGCTTGCGGGAAGTGATCAGAAGGTGGCTTCCGGAGGTGTCGACGACGACCTCCTTGTCCCTCCAGGCGCCTCCGGCGTTCTCGAGATCGGGGCGGAGCGACGGGTACGAGGTGAGTTCGCGGTCCCGGGCCAGTCCGCTGTCCACGAGGAGCCAGGGGCCGTGACAGATGGCGGCCACGGGCTTGCCGGCCTCCGCGAAGGCCGAGACGAGACGTCGCGCCTCGCTGTCGGTGCGCAGCCGGTCGGCGTTGAGGGTGCCGCCCGGCACGACGACCGCGTCGAACCCGTCCGCCGTGGCGGTCTCCAGCGTCGTATCGGGCTGGAGGACGGATCCGGGCCGACGGTCCGAGACGAGGGTCTGGACGGGCTCGTCCTTCTGCGCGGCGAGCGTGACGCCGACGCCGGCCTCCCGCAGGGCGGCCATCGGCTTCTCGATTTCGTCCTGCTCCGTCCCGTAGTTCGTGGTGAGGACGAGGACCTTCTTTCCGTCGAGCGACACGACGTGTTCCTCTCTTGGTCGACCCCCCGTTCCGGCGTTCGGACTTTCCCGCCCTTCCTGCGGCTCACCGCGCGGGCGCCGCTCAAACCTCCTGGGCCGGAGAGGAATGCGGGACACGCCCCGGGGCCCGGAATTCGGCGGTTCCCGACGGCGCGGCGTACATGACCCGGGAAGAAAGGGGCAACCGCACGGCAACCGAGGGCTTCGCACCGAGGAGCGGCGGGCCCCTGAGGCAACGGAGGTGCCGCCATGGTTCCCCTTCTTCTCGTCCTCCTCGTGATCCTGATCCTCTTCGGCGCGGGCTTCGCGGTCGAGGTGCTCTGGTACATCGCGATCGCCGTGCTCGTGCTGTGGCTGCTGGGCTTCCTGATGCGGAGTGGCAGCGGTCGCTGGTACCGGTGGTGAAGCGGGGGCCCGTCGCCCGGCCGATGCCGCGCCCCGGACGTTGTCCGGGGCGCGGGCATGCCGGGGGCGCGGACACCTACGGGTGAGGGCGTGGGCGTACGGATCAGGGGTGGGCGGACATCGGCCCGCAGAGGTGGCACACCTGGACGAATCGCCCAGGAATCGTGTCAAAGCGTGCGATAACGGGCAGGCTTTCTTCAGGACATTCGACCGAAGGACCTCCGCCGTTCGCCCCCGGGCCGCGACGGAGGCCCATCGTCCCCGTCGAAGGAGCCTTCATGTCCACCGTCAGAGACCGCTCGGCCATCCCCGAGGGCGCCCCGGAGATCACGGGGACGCCGGGAGCCGTGACGCGCCGGGCGGCGCTTGACGGCCTCCCGGAGCCGGTCCGCCCCACCGCCGTCTCCACGGACGACGCCCGGACGCTCTCCGTCTCGCTCTTCGAACGGCTACGGGTGCTGGAGGAGGGGACCCCGGAGTACGCGTACGTCCGCAACACCCTCGTGGAGCTCAACCTCAGCCTGGTGAAGTTCGCCTCCCGCCGTTTCAGGAACCGCGCGGAGCCCGTCGAGGACATCATCCAGGTCGGCACGATCGGGCTGATCAAGGCGATCGACCGCTTCGACCCCGAGCGGGCCGTCGACTTCTCGGCTTTCGCCCTCCCGACGATCGTCGGCGAGATGAAACGTTTCTTCCGTGACACCAGCTGGGCCGTACGGGTGCCACGCCGCCTCCAGGAGATGCGGATCGACCTGGCCAAGGCAGCGGACACGCTGGAACAGGACCTCGGCCGCCGCCCCAGCCGCGCGGAGCTCGCGGAGCGGCTGCACCTCACCGAGGAGGAGGTCACGGAGGGCCAGCTCGCGGCCCACGGCTATGCCGCACGCTCCCTGGACGTCCCGGCGGGCGACGAGGATTCGACCCCCGGCGCGAGCCCGCGGCACCTGGCCACCTGTGAGCCCTCGTACGAGCTGATCGAGTCGCTCACGTCACTGCGGCCGCTGCTCGCCCGGCTGCCGGAACGCGACCGGACCATCCTCGAACTGCGCTTCGGCGAGGAGCTCACCCAGGCGGAGATCGGCCGGCGCATCGGCCTCTCCCAGATGCACGTCTCCCGCCTGCTGACCCGGATTCTCGACGAGCTCAGGACGGGCCTTCTCCAGGAGGACCCCACGACGGACGAGAAGGACGCCTGACCTCCAGCCAGACCACTTTCCCCACGGCTCCCTGACCCTTGTCCTCGCTGCCCCAGTCGCCGGCCAGCCGGTCGAGGACCATCAGCCCGTGGCCTCCGGGCAGCGCGGGCGAACGTGCCTCCTGTGCGCGCGGATGCCGGGGGCTGGCGTCGGCCACCTCGACCCGCAGCGACCCGCGCGCGTGCCGCAGGACCAGCTCCTCCGGGCCGCCGGCGTGCAGGCACGCGTTGGTGACGACCTCCGACACCAGGAGCAGCACGTCCTCGATCCGCTGCCCCGCCTCCTCGGTCTCCGGAGGGGTCCAGCCCCAGTCCGCCAGTGCCTCGGCGGTGAAGTCCCGGCACCGAGACACCACGCCGCGGGTGCCGTACAGCCTGAGCCTGCGCACCTGCTCCGGGGAACCGTCAGCGCTCTCGGACATGTCACCCGCCGCCTTCGTCGCCGCGCGCGGAAAGCGCCTCGTCCGTGCTCTCGTACACCTGGAAGACCTCCCGGGCGCCGGTGATGTCGAACATCCGGTCCACCGGCGGGCGCAGTCCGGAGAGTTCCAGCCTCCCGCCCGCCTCCAGTATCCGCAGACGGGATCTGAGGAGGACGTTGAGTCCGGAGGAGTCGCAGAACCGGAGACCGGAGCAGTCGACGACGACCCGCCCGCTGCCGTCTCCCTGGTCGAGGGCCTCCCACAACGGCTCGACGCCGTCACGGTCGAGCTCTCCCGTCAGTACCAGGACGACGGCGTCCGCTTCCGGCACGGGCCGGACCTCCACCTCGAACCGGTCGGGCAGGTGTCCCTCCCTCTTCTCCGCCCGTTCTTCGTCCGTCATGCACTCACCCGCCTTCTCGTTGCGTTTTGCCCTTTCTGCGCCTTTTACACGCCCCCGCCGTGTCGTCCGCGTGGCCCGGACGTCGACAGCGGCGCGGGGCCGCGCGGACGACACGGCGGGGCACGCGGACGGCGCCCGCACGGGATGCGGGCGCCGTCTCGGCGGGATGCACGGGGCTCCCGGATCAGCCGCGGACGATGTTCTCCGCCTGCGGGCCCTTCTGGCCCTGCGTGATGTCGAACGTCACGGCCTCGCCCTCGGTGAGCTCGCGATATCCGTTGCCCGAGATGTTGGAGTAGTGAGCGAAGACGTCCGGTCCGCCTCCGTCCTGGGCGATGAAGCCGAAGCCCTTCTCGGAGTTGAACCACTTCACGGTGCCGCTGGCCATGCTCGTCCTTCTGGTCAATCCGGCAGCAACCCCGAGGTCGGGCCGCTGCGGAGCCCTCTTGCGGGCGTCCACTCCAGTCCTCCCCCTCACCGCCCGTCCCTACACACACCGTTCCGATCTTCTTACCGCGTCTCTTCCACGGCTTCTCGGATCCGCACCGGCGATCGGTCACTCCACGGACTCCCACCACGCCCCGGCCGGGGTGGGGTCGGCCCTCGGACGCCCCGTCACGCCGTCGCCGAGGGCCAGGCGGGAGACGATGCGATAGCGGTCGCCCCGGTAGAGCGAGCGGACGTACTCGACCGGTCTGCCGGTGGTGTCCGAGGTGGTCCGGTCGAAGAGCAGGGCGGGCGAGAGGACCGGCACGCCGAGGAGGGCCGCCTCCTCCTCGCTCAGGACCGTCGGCTCGATGGACTGGACGGCGTGGGCCGTCCGGATGCCGCGCTTCTCGCGCAGGTGTGCGTAGAAGCCGCCCTCCATGTCGGCGGCGGTGAGCCCGGGAACGAGCTCGGCCGGGACGTACAGGTGCTCCAGGGCGATCGGGGCGCCGTCGACCCGGCGGAGGCGGGTGACCTGGACGAGCTCCGCCGCCGGGGAGATCGTCAGCTTGCGGCCGATCCGCGCCCCGGCCCGTACGGTACGGAGGTCGAGGACCGTGCTCGTCCAGGCGCCCCGGTCCCGGGGCGCGCCGGCCGCGCGGTTCTCGGCGACCAGCTCCTGGGTGATCTTGGCGGGTGCGACGAACATGCCGCGGCCGTGCTCCCGCACCAGCAGGCCGGTGGCGACGAGTTCGTCGACGGCGGCGCGCAGGGTGGGGCGGGAGACCCCGAGGGTGGCGCAGAGGGTGCGCTCGGAGGGGATGGCGTCGCCGGGGCGGCGGCCGTCGATCACGGTCAGCAGGTGCTGTCGCACCCGCTCGCGCTTGAGCTCCATGGTGTCCCCTCCCCGGTGCGCCGCCGGCCGGAGGTCCCCTTCCCGCCGCACCGTCGGCCGGGGTCAGTATGCATCCCCTTCGGTCGAGGAGGTGACGAGGCCGTCGCGGGTGAAGTCGAGGCGGGAGACGATGCGGTAGCGGTCGCCCCGGTAGACCGAGTGGACGTACTCGACGGGGCGGCGGGCGGTGTCGAGGGTGAGGCGTTCGATCAGCAGGGCGGGGGAGAGGACGGGGACGTCGAGGAGCGCGGCCTCGTCCTCGCTGACGACGGTGGGCTCGATCGACTGGGTGGCCTCCTGGACGTGGACCCGGTGGTGCTCCCGCAGATGGTCGTAGAGGTCGCCCGCCTCGAGCTCCTCCGGGGTGAGCGCCGCGCCCACGAGGTCCGCCGGGATGTGCAGGTGCTCGATGGCCATGGGCGCGCCGTCGACGAGGCGGAGCCGGGCGACGTACAGCAGTTCGGCGGCGGGTGAGAGGCGGAGCCTGCGTCCGATCCGGGCGCCGGCCCGGACGGTGGCGGATTCCAGGACGGTGCTCGACCAGCTGCCCGAGGCGCGGGGGACGGTGAAGGCCGCGTCGTCGGGGGCGAGTCGCTGGGTGATCTTGGCGGGTGCGACGAACATGCCACGGCCGTGCTCCCGCACCAGCGCGCCGGTGGCGACGAGTTCGTCGACGGCGGCGCGCAGGGTGGGGCGGGAGACCCCGAGGGTGGCGCAGAGGGTGCGCTCGGAGGGGATCGGGTCGCCGGGGCCGCCTCCTTCGATCAGACCGAGCAGGTACTCCCGCACCCGCTCCCTCTTCAGCACCCCGCTGGAGGAGCCGTCCGTCATGCCACTCTCCCTGACTGGTCAACTGGTAAGTCCGATACTAACCGCAGACGTTCACCTGTCACTGAGTGAACTACTCATGTTTTTCAAGGGATTGACGCCCCGAACGGTCCGTGCCACCTTCTGGTCACACACCTGACCACTTGACCAATTGGTCAACCATTCATCGAGGTGCCCGTGAAGACTCGTCCCCTCGCCGGCCCGGTCGCCCTCGCGGCGGCCGTCGTTCTCACCGCGACCGCCTGTGGCGGACCGGACGACCCGGCGGCCTCCGGCGGACCGGAGAAGGTCACCGTATGGATCATGAAGGACAGCGTCACCGACGCCTTCCTCGCCCGCTTCCGCGCCGGCTTCGAGGCGGAGCACGAGGACATCGACCTCGACATCCAGATCCAGGAGTGGGACGGCATCGGCGAGAAGGTCACGGCCGCCCTCGCCAGCAAGGACGCCCCCGACGTGATCGAGGTGGGCAACACCCAGGTCGCGCAGTACGCGGCGAGCGGCGGCGTCCGCGACCTCAGCGCGAAGACCGCCGAGCTGAACGGCGCCGACTGGCTTCCCGGGCTCGCCGAGCCCGGGAAGGTCGACGGCAGGCAGTACGGCATCCCCTGGTACGCGGCCAACCGGGTCGTGATCTACCACAAGGACCTCTTCGCACGGGCGGGCGTCACCGCCCCGCCGAAGACCCAGGCCGAGTGGCTCGCCGTCACCACGAAGCTCGACCGGGGCGCCACCCAGGGCATCTACCTCCCCGGCCAGAACTGGTACACCCTGTCCGGCTTCGTCTGGGAGGAGGGCGGCGACCTCGCCGTCCAGGACGGCACGGCGTGGAAGGGGGCGCTCGACACCCCGCAGGCCCTCGCAGGCATGGACTTCTACCGCCGGCTCCAGGCACTCGGCAAGGGCCCGAAGGACTCCGACGAGGCCAAGCCCCCGCAGGCCGAGGTCTTCGCCAAGGGCGACGTCGCCCAGATCATCGCCGTACCCGGCGGTGCGAAGATCGTCGAGGAGATCAACCCCGCGCTCAAGGGCAAGCTCGGCTTCTTCCCCGTCCCCGGCAAGTCGGCGGACAGACCCGGCGCGGTCTTCACCGGCGGCTCCGACCTCATCGTCCCGGAGGCCTCGACCCACCCCGACGCCGCCTACGAAGTGGTGAAGGCCCTGGCGGGCGAGAAGTGGCAGACGGACATGGCCCGGACGATGAGCTACGTCCCCAACCGCACCTCCCTCGCCCATGTCATCCAGGGCGACGAGGGCACGGCCGCGATGGCCGCGGGCGCGGCCCGGGGACGGGCGACGCCGAACTCCCCGCAGTGGGCCGCCGTCGAGGCCACCAACCCGATCAAGCAGTACATGACGGCCGTGCTCACCGGCACCGACCCCGCGCGGGCGGCCGCGACCGCGTCGCGGAGCATCACCAAGACCCTCGGCTCGTGAGACGGCCGAACGGGTCCGCCCTCCGGCCCTACCTCCTGGTCGCCCCCACCGTCGTCGGCGGAGTGCTCCTCCTCGGGTACCCCCTCGCCCGCAACCTGCTGATCTCCTTCCAGGAGTACGGCATGGGCGAGCTCATCCGCGGCGGCGCCGGGTTCGTGGGGCTGCGCAACTACCGGACGGTCCTCGCCGACCCCGAGTTCCGGGAGGTCGTGCGGCGCACCTTCTGGTGGACCCTGGTCAACGTCACGCTGATCATGGTGATCGGCACCCTGGTCGCCCTGATGATGCAGCGGCTCGGCCGGTGGGCGCGGATCCTGGTGACGAGCGGGCTCGTCCTCGCGTGGGCGAGCCCGGTCATCGCCACCACGACCGTCTTCCAGTGGCTCTTCGCCTCCCGTCTCGGAGTGGTCAACTGGGTGCTCGTCCGGCTCGGGTTCGAGTCCTTCGAGGGCTACTCCTGGCTGGCCGACGGCCCCGCCGCGTTCACCGTCCTGGTCCTGCTCGTGGTGTGGCAGTCGGTGCCCTTCGTCGCCATCACCCTGCACTCGGCCCTGCTGACCGTCCCCGCCGAGCTGTACGAGTCGGCCCGGCTCGACGGGGCCGGCGCGCGGCGGATCTTCACCTCGGTCACCCTCCCCCTGCTGCGGCCGGTCTTCGGCCTCGTCCTCTGTCTCGAGGTCATCTGGGTGTTCCGCTGCTTCGCCCAGATCTGGGCCGTCACCAAGGGCGGCCCCGGCGAGGCGACGACCACCCTGCCCGTCTACGCCTACCGGGTGGCCCAGTCCCTGCACCGCTACGACCTCGGAGCGGTCGTCTCCACCCTCACCGTCCTCCTCCTGGTGACCGTGCTGATCGCCTACCTCCGCCAGCTTCTCCGACAGGAGGCCGACCGGTGACACCCCGCGTCCTGCGCCGACTCCCCCTGAACACCGCGGCGGCGCTCGTCTTCGTCCTGGCCGTCTTCCCGGTGTACTGGATGGTGCTCACCGCCTTCCGGCCCACCCGTGACATCCAGTCCGAGACCCCGCGGTTCCTTCCCGTGTCCGTCACCCTGGAGCACTTCGAGAACGCCGTCGCGGCCGACGGCTTCTGGATCTTCTGGCGCAACAGCCTGCTCGTGACCGCCGGCTGCGTCCTGCTCGCCCTCGTGGTGGCGCTCGCCGCCGCCTTCGCCGTCGCCCGGATGCGGTGGCGCGGCCGGCGGGGCTTCGTCCTCATGGTCTTCCTCGCCCAGATGGCGCCCTGGGAAGCGCTGTTGATCCCGATGTACGTCATCGCCCGGGACACCGACCTGCTCGACCGGCTCGCGACCCTCAGCCTCGTCTACTTCATGATCACCCTGCCCTTCACCATCGTCACCCTCCGCTCCTTCCTGGCCGCCGTCCCGGCCGAACTGGAAGAGGCCGCGCAGGTCGACGGCTGCACCCGGGCCGCCGCGTTCCGCCGGGTGACCCTTCCCCTGCTCGCCCCCGGTCTGCTCGCGACCTCGCTGTTCGGGTTCATCACCGCCTGGAACGAGTTCGCCTTCGCCAACATGCTGATCATCAAGAACCAGGACGACCGCACCCTGCCGGTGTGGCTCTCGTCCTTCTCCAACGTGTTCGGCACCGACTGGGGCGCCACCATGGCCGCCTCCACCCTCTTCGCCCTGCCCGTCCTCGTCCTCTTCCTGGTCCTGCAGGGCCGGGTCGCCGCCGGAATGACCGGCGGAGCCGTGAAGGGATAACGCCCCGCGATGCCCCTGCCCCGACTCGCTCCCGAAACCCCTCCGACGCACCGGCCCCGGCTGGTCCCCGAACCCACCCGGCTCTCGCCGCTGTCCGGCACGTTCACCTTCGACGCCACGACGGCGCTCAAGGTCTCGCCCGGCGCCGAGACCGCCGCCGGACTGCTGCGCACCCTCGTCGGACCGGCCACCGGACTCCCGCTGCCCGCGCGCCCCGACGGCTCCGTCGTGCTCGCCGTCGACGGCGCCCTCACCGGCCTCGGCGACGAGGGGTACGGCCTCACCGTCGGCCCCGAAGGGGTGCTGCTGCGGGCCGCCCGCCCCCGGGGGCTCCTCGCCGGCGTCCAGACGCTGCGCCAGCTGCTGCCCGTCGAAGCCCTCCACGGCGCACCCGTGTCCGGCGTCCGCTGGTCGGTCCCCTGCGTGCAGATCACCGACACCCCCCGCTTCCCGTGGCGCGGCTCCATGCTCGACGTGGCCCGCCGCTTCCGCCCGGTCTCCTACCTGCGGCGGTACGTCGACCTCCTCGCCCTCCACAAGCTCAACGTCCTGCACCTGCACCTCACCGACGACCAGGGCTGGCGCATGCCGGTCGCCGCCCTCCCCCGGCTCACCGAGGTCGGCGGGCTGCCGCACGGCGGCGCGTACACCCGCGCCGAACTCACCGGCCTGGTCGCGTACGCGGCGGAGCGCGGCGTCACCGTCGTACCCGAGATCGAGATGCCCGGCCACGTCCGGGCCGCCCTCGCCGCCCATCCCGAGCTCGGCAACCACCCCGGCCGCACCCATGACGTCTGGGACCGGTGGGGCGTCTGCGACACCGTCCTCGGCGTCCACGACGAGGCCCTCGCCTTCTGCCGCACCGTCCTCGACGAGGTGATGGACGTCTTCCCCTCCCCGTACGTCCACATCGGCGGCGAGGAGTGCCCCACCACCGAGTGGCACACCTCCCCCACCGCGCTCCGCCGGGTCGCGGAGGAGGGGCTGCCGGGCCCCGACGCGCTGCACGGCTGGTTCATGGGACGGATCGGACGCCACCTCCTCGACGCCGGCCGGCTGCCGCTCTCCTGGACGGAGAACGGCGCCGACCTCCCGTCGTACTTCACCGTCATGCCCTGGCGGGACGCCGAGCACGGCCGCACCGCCGTCCGGCGCGGCCACCGCGTCGTCATGGCCCCCCACCGCACCACCTACCTCGACTACCCCCAGTCCACGAGTCCCACGGAACCGCCCGGCCAGACCGGTGAGGTCGTCGACCTGCGCGCCGTGCACGGCAACGACCCGGCGCCCGCCGACTGGAGCCCCGAGGAGTCCGCCCGGGTCCTCGGCGCGCAGGCCCAGCTGTGGACCGAGTACGTGCCCACCGCCGCACACGCCGAGTACCTGACGTTCCCCCGGCTCTGCGCCCTCGCCGAGGTCGTCTGGACGGGCCGCCACGACTGGCCCGGCTTCCAGGAACGGCTCCGCCACCACAGAACCCGGCTCGACGCCCTCGGGGTGCCGCGCCGCCTCCCCCCTGTGTCCCCGTGACCATCCCCGTACCCCGCTCCACCCCACCCCAGGAGAGGAATCCCCATGAGCGAACCGACGATCAACAGGAAGCTGCGGCTCCGCGCCGCGCTCGCCGTCGCCGCGGTGACCGGGCTCGGCGCCACCGCCCTCACCGCCCTTCCGGCGGCGGCGGCCGGTGAGGCCGTCACCGTCCAGTACCGGCAGAGCGCCACCGG
This sequence comes from Streptomyces sp. NPDC058664, assembly GCF_042716635.1. NCBI lineage: Bacteria > Bacillati > Actinomycetota > Actinomycetes > Kitasatosporales > Streptomycetaceae > Streptomyces > Streptomyces sp. NPDC058664. The sequence goes on from NZ_JBHXRW010000067.1 coordinate 11,016, forward strand.
CGGCGACCAGGTCGAGCCCTGGCTCAAGGTGGTCAACACCGGCACGTCGAGCGTGCCGTTGAACCAGGTCAAGGTGCGCTACTACTTCAAGGCCGACGCGGGAGCCTCGTACACCTACGCCTGCTCCTGGGCCGTGAAGGGCTGCGCGAACCTCACCGGGACCTTCGGCACCCTGGCCAACCCCACCGCGACCGCCGACCGCTACCTGGAGATCGGCTTCACCGCCGGCGCCGGTTCGCTCGCCCCCGGCGCGGACACCGGCGACATGCAGCTGCGCTTCCACCGCTCCAACTGGCAGCCGCTGAACCAGAGCGACGACTACTCGTTCGGCCCCGCCCAGACCGCGTACGCGAACTGGTCCAAGGTCACCGCGACCGTGGGCGGCGTTCCGGTCTGGGGCACGGCGCCCGCCGGCAACGAGCCCACTCCGACACCGACGGACCCGACCACGCCGCCGCCCACGGGAGGAGCGGCGCTCTTCGACGACTTCGACTACACCGGCCACACGGACCCGGCGATCAACGCCCACGGCTGGAGCGTGCGTTCCAACTCCGGTGGCCCCGGCGTGCCCGGTGCCACCTGGGCCCCCGAGAACGTCACCTTCGCCAAGGAGGGCACGAACTCGATCATGAACCTGCGGAGCTCGACCGCGGGGACCGGCGAGTCCACCCGGCACACCGAGGTCCTCACCCGGGCGAGCAAGTTCAAGAACGGCACCTACGCGGCCCGCGTGCGCTTCTCCGACGCCCCGCTGTCCGGTCCCGACGGCGACCGCGTCGTCCAGACCTTCTTCACCATCAACGACCTCAAGGCCCCGATGGCCGACGACTACGCCGAGTACGACTTCGAGTACCTCCCCAACGGGGGCTGGGGCGAGCCCGCCAACATCCTCTACACCACGTCGTGGGAGACCTACCGGCCCGACCCATGGGAGGCCGTCAACCAGCACTCCGAGGTGCGGGCGAGCTACGCGGGCTGGCACGACCTCGTCCTGACGATCGACGGCAACAGCATCGTGTACTACGTCGACGGCCAGGAGTTCGGTCGGCACGACGCCCGCTACCTGCCCGAGCGCCCGATGTCGATCAACTTCAACCAGTGGCTGATCGACCTGGCCGGCCAGACGTCGACGACACCGCGCGCCTACGACCAGAAGGTCGACTACGTCCTGCACGTCAAGGACCAGGTCCTGACCCCGGCCCAGGTGGCCGCCAGGGTCGGCGCCTACCGCTCGGCGGGCACCGCCTTCGAGGACTCGGTGCCGGCCGCGCCGTGACCGTGCGAGGGCGAGGGCCGGGCCGCGAGACCGTCGCGGCCCGGCCACCGGGGGTGCGTCGTCCGCACGCCCGAACGGTGTGATCACTCGTTCGTGAGTTGCCCCGCCGCCCCCGCCCCGCTCGCCCGATGCTTGCGTGGGCGGCGCACGACCGGCGTCGCCCTGTCGCGCCGGCTGTGGGTGGGGAGATGCCATGACGCGGGAAGAGGGACGCCGCGGGGGCCCGGGCGAGCAGGCGGTGCTCCTGGCGGCCGGGCTCGCGGACGTGGCGGTGAGCACGCTCGGTTCGGTCCTGGGCGCCGTACGGGGCCTCGCGCGCCGCTCGGACGCGGCGGAGCTGGTGGCGGAGGCCGAGCGGGACCTGTCGGCGCGCGGGCGACTGGTCCTCGACCGCTACGCGACCGTGCCCCCGGCCCATCTGGAGGTGCTCGCCCGGCACGTCCTCGCCCGGCGGGCGGGCGACGGTGACTGAGCGGTGGGAGCCGGCCGCGTTCAGGGCCCGTGTCGACGAGGTGCTGCACCGCTTCGTCGCCGTCGAGGCCGATCTCCTGGCGGCGGTCGATCCGGCTCTCGGGCCGGTGGCCGAGCAGGTGGAGGCGGCGGTCGCGGTCGGCAAGCGGCTGCGGTCGGCGTTCTGCTACTGGGGCTGGCGCGCCGCGCGGCAGCCCGACAGCGACACGCTGCTGCGGGCGGCGGCGTCCATGGAGCTGGTGCACGCGGCCGCCGTCGTGCACGACGACCTCATCGACGACAGTCCGCTGCGGCACGGACGGCCCACCGCGCACATGGCCCTCGGCGGTGCCGTACGGCACCATCCGCGACCGGCCGACGCCGCCAGGTCGCTGGCCATGCTGGTCGGGGACCTGCTCATGTCACTGGCCGGGCAGCTGTTCGCGACCAGTGGTCTGCCCGCCGCGTACCTCGGCCGGGCCCGCCCCCTGTGGGCGGCGCTGGCCAGGGACCTGATCGCCGGCGAGTGTCTGGAGATCCTCCACACCGGCACCGCCCCGGACACGGCGGCGTCGCTGAAGGTGATCCGCTACAAGACCGCCAAGTACACAGTCGAGCAGCCCCTGTTGATCGGCGGCGCGCTGGCCGGGGCCGGCGCGGGACTGCGGGAGGGATACAGCGCGTACGGGTTGCCGCTGGGCGAGGCGTTCCAGCTGCGGGACGATCTGCTCGGCCTGTTCGGGGACCCCCGGCACACCGGGAAGGCCACCACCGACGACGTGCGCGGTCATCGGCCCACCGCCCTGCTCGCGGAGACCTGGCGCGTCGCGGGACCCGACGAGCGCGAGCGTCTCGGCGGGCTCCTCGGCCGGTCCGATCTGGACGAGGACGGTCTGGAGTCCGTACGCGCGGTGATGCGCCGCCTCGGAACGCCCGACCGCGTCGAGAGCATGATCGGCGCCCGGGTCGAGGAAGCGCTCGGCGCCCTCCACGACCTCGACGTACCCGCCCCCGCCACCGCCGCCCTGACCGCCCTGGCGCACTCGGCGGCGATCCGGCTGTCCTGACCCCGTGCCCACCGACCGCGCCCACCGACCGCGCCCACGACGAGGAGACTTCTTCCCATGCCCCCCACCGACGCGTCGATGGACGCCCTCCGGCGGACCGGTGACGAACTCGCCGACGCCACGGTCGCCACGCTCTTCGAGCGCGGCGAGACGGGCACGTTCAACACCCTGATGCGCTTCTTCTCCACGGCCGGTGCCCCGGTGCCGGACGGGCTGCCCGACGTCGCGAAGGAGTACCTGCGGGCGACGAGCGCCCCGCCGGACTGGGTGGACTGGGAGGAGATGGAGCGGGCCCGGCTGTTCTTCATCGACAACGACGTGCACATCGCCACCGCCCTGTCCTTCGCCTCCATGCCCGCGTGCTACCTCGTGCCGCACGTGGCGAAGCTGCTCTCGACGACCCACGGACTGCGCTATCCCTCCACCCGGATGGCGGCGACCGGCCAGTTCACGGTCTATCTGATGCGGCCCGACGCGTTCGAGGCCGGCAGCCGGTTCATCCCGGCCGCGCAGAAGGTCCGGCTGCTGCACGCCTCCATCCGCCACCACCTCACGCGCGAGGACCGCTGGGACGCGAAGGCGGCGGGAGTCCCGATCTGTCAGGAGGACATGATCGGCGGGCAGATGTTCTTCTCGCTGCTCGTCCTGGACAGTCTGCACCGCCTCGGCATCCACATGTCCGAGGAGGGAGCGGAGGCCTACTACTACGCCTGGCGTGTGGTCGGCGCCATGCTGGGCGTCGACCAGGACGCCGCCCCCGAGACCCTCGCCGACGCCCGCCTGTTCCTCGACCGGTACATGATCCGGCACATGGGACCGTCCCCGGAGGGCGCCCAGCTGACCCGGCAGCTCATCGAGCTGTACGAGGACATCGTGCCCGGGACCCTCCTCGACCCCCTCGTCCCCGCCCTCGTCCGCCATCTCGTCGGGGACACGTGCGGCGACTGGCTGGAGGTCCCGAGCACGCCCTGGGACACCGTCGTCAAGGCCGTGCCGCATCTCCTGGGCGTCCTGGAGACCATCGAGGACCGCTCCCCGCTGGGCGCGTGGGCCCTGGACCGTCTCGGGCACCTCACCACCCTCTTCGAGCTGTCCTCGCTCACCCGAGGGCGGGTCATGCACTACGCGGTCCCCGAACACCTCAGGAAGGACTTCGGCCTCCCCGACGCCCCGTCCCGCACCCGTCGCTGGACGCCGCCCGCCGCGACGCTCTCCCCGTGAACCGTCACGCGGCCGGCCGCCGGTGGCCGCCGGCCGTGGTCACCGGGTCCACTCCTTCAGGGCCGCCGCGAGCTGCCGGACGTCGATGAGGCCCTCCGCCACCCGCTCGACGAGGTCGATCGCCTCCTCCGCCGACACGCTGACCGGGAAACCGGAGGCGTGGAGGTAGGCCGCCGCGACGACCACGCCGTACAGCTCGTTGGAGTGTTCGAGGGCCGGGACGCGCACGAACTGCTCCAGGAGCGCGGCGGCCCGGTGGTGCGGCTGGTCGTAGACCGGCGTGTCCATCACACGGAAGGCGTGACGCGCGCGGGCCGCCTCGAACGCCCCCCAGTCGAATATCTCCGGGTCGCCGGGAATCTCCCGCTGGGCGATGTCGAGCAGCCAGGACAGATCGATCCGCAGCAACGTCCGGCCCGGCTCAGGCGGCGCCGGCGCCGGTCTTCGTGGGGCGGCCGAAGCGCTCCGCGAAGGCCTGGCCGTGCCGGTCGACGAAGGAGCGGGCGCCCTCGACGAACCGCGCGCGCGTCAGGTCGGCGTCCAGCACGCGGCCCGCGTAGTCCTCGGCGGGCACGTGCTTCTCGGCCGCGGCCCGCTCAAGCGCCGCGTACGCCTCGTCGCTGATCTCGATCCTGATTTCCCGTGCCATACGCCCACGGTAGCGGTCCGCGGCCGGACGCGGCAGGGGGCGGTCGGTCCGGCGGTACGGCGCTCCCGCACCGTTCCCCCGGCTCCCCTCGGGGCGCGGACTCCGTCCTGTGATCGGATAAGGGCATGGATTCTCGGACCCTGTACCTGTTCAGCAGCGCGGCCTCCCCCGTCTTCGACGTCGCCCGGGTCATCGAGGAGGCGCAGGCCGACGGCTGGGACGTCTGCCTCGGTCTCACGCCGACGGCGGCCCGCTGGCTCGCGCACTCCCTCGACGGGCTCGCCGCGCTCACCGGCCATCCCGTGCGCTGGGACCACCGGCTTCCCGGCGAGCCCGCCGTATGGCCGCGGGCGGACGCGATCGTCGTCGCGCCGGCCACCTTCAACACGGTGAACCAGTGGGCGCTCGGCATCACCGACAAGTGGCTCGTCGGGGTGGTCGCGGAGGGGATCGGAAAGGGAACGCCGATGGCGGTGATGCCGTGTGTGAACTCCGCCTACGCCGCGCATCCGCAGTTCGAGCGGTCGGTCGAGACGCTGCGGGGGGCCGGCGTCAGGGTCCTGTACGGCGAGGGCGGCTTCCTGCCCCACGACCCCGGTCAGGGCGACCCGGCGACGTATCCGTGGCGCGCCGCCCTGGACGCCGTGGTGGACGTCCTCCGCGTCTCCGCCTGACGGCGCCGCGATCCGGGCCGTCCGGAGCCCCGGACCGTCCGGGGTCCCTCGCCGTTCCGGATCCCGCGCCGTTCGGATCCCCGGCCCCGGCCCCGGCCCCGGGACGGAGATCAGTCATCATGACGGCAGACCAGACCGGACCGGGGGCGGTCGCTCTCGCACGGACGCCGAGGGGCCCGCCGCCCGGTGGATCCACGGGGGCGTTCGATGCGGGGAAACGGCGAGACGGTGTTGCTGGACGTGCTGACCGGTGCGGCCGAAGACGCGCCGGGGCAGGGAATCGTCCATGTACGCGGGGACGGCGGCGAACGGACCGTCACCCACCGCGCGTTGCTGGCCGACGCGCTGCGCGTCGCCGGAGGGTTCCTCGACTCCGGCCTCGCGCCGGGGAGTCACGTGCTGCTTCCGGCCGACCGGAGCGACGAGTTCCTGCCGCTCTTCTGGGGCGCGGTCGCCGCCGGTCTCGTACCGGTGCCGCTCGCCCCGGACGTACGCCGGATCCTGCCCGTCCTGGAGTTCCTCGGCCGGCCGCCCGTCGCCGTCGGCGCGAGCACCGCGCCGCTGCTCGACGCGCTGCCCGGCCCCGTACGGCCGCTCGCCCTCGACGGGCTGCGGGAGCACCCCGCTCCGCCGCGGCTGCCGGAGCGCGCACCCGACGACGTGGCGTTCCTGCAGTTCTCCTCCGGCAGTACGGGGGCGCCCAAGGGGGTCGAACTGACCCACGCGGGCGTCCTCGCCAATCTGGGGCAGATCCGCGCCGCGGCGGGCATCACCTCCGACGACGTGCTCGCCACCTGGATGCCGTACTTCCACGACATGGGGCTGATCGGCACCCACCTGGTGCCGCTGTCGGCACGGATCAAGCAGGTGCGGCTCGAACCCCTGACGTTCGCCAAGCGGCCCGCGCGGTGGCTGGAGGCGGCGGCGCGGCACCGGGCGACGCTGCTCTCGGCCGCCAACTTCGCCCTGGCCCTCGTCGACCGGCGGGTCCCGGAGCAGGCGCTCGCCCACCTCGACCTGACCCGTGTCCGGATGATCCTGGTGGGTGCCGAACCGATCTCGCCGGCCGTGTGGCGGGCCTTCGTACGGCGGATGCGGCCCACGGGCCTCGCGGCGGACGCGCCGCAGCCCGTGTACGGCCTCGCCGAGGCCACGCTGGCCGTCACCTTCCCGCCGCCCGGCGAAGTGGCCCGCCCCCTCGCCCTCGACCGGGCCGCGCTCGGCCGTGGGCAGGCGGTGGACACCGTGCCCGGCCCCGACGCGGTGGAGCTGATGGACGTGGGCGGTCCCGTGCCCGGGTGCGCCGTACGGATCACCGACGAAGCGGGCCGGCCCGTCGGGGAGCGCCGGGTCGGCCGGATCGAGGTACGGGGCCCGCAGGTGGCCCGTGGCTACCACCGGGCGCCGGAGACGACCGCGGACACGTTCGTCGACGGCTGGCTGCGCACCGGTGACCTCGGCTTCCTGCGCGAGGGGCGGCTCTGCGTGACCGGGCGGTCCAAGGACGTCGTCTTCGTCGACGGGCGTACGTTCCACGCCGCCGACCTGGAGGAGGTGGCCGCCGGCACGCCGGGGCTCGGGCGGTGCCCGGTCGCCGTCGTGGGCTCCACCGATCCGGCGGGCGGCGGCGAGCGCGTGGTGGTCTTCCTGGCACCCGGGTCACCGGGTTCCGCCGTGCCCGTGGGCCTCCTGCGGGAGGTCGGGGCGCGGGTCCGTGCGGCGCTGGGCCACGACGACGTACGGGTCCTGGCGCTGCCCGCGCGGGCGTTCCCGCGCACGACCAGCGGAAAACTGCGGCGCGGGGTGCTGCGCGATCGCTTCGAACGCGGGGAGTATCCGGGGATCGAGGGGCGGGGGGCGACGGGTTCCCTCGTCGGGCGGGGCGGCGACGCCGGAGCAGGCCCCGGCCGGGGTACGGGCCGGGTCGGGCGGGACCGCACGGCTCCGGTGGCGGCGTCGGTCGGCGCGGAACGCGGCGACGACGGAAGCGGGGACACGGGCAGGGCCGTGGACGGGGACGGGGACATAGGCAGGGCCCTGGACGGGGACGGGGACACCGGCAGGGCCCTGGACGGGGACAGGACGTCGCCGCGGCTCGTGACCCGGTCCCTGGACGACGCCGAAGCCGTCGTCCAGGCCGTGTGGGCCCGGGTCCTGGGGCTGCCGGTCGAGGACATCGGGGCGCACGACGACTTCCGCGCGCTCGGGGGTTCGTCGCTCAAGGCCATGGAGGTACTGGCCTCCCTGGAGGACGAGTTCGGCGTATCGCTGCGCCCGTCCGACATACGGGACCACGCCACGGTGGCCTCGCTCGCCGGGATGCTTCTCACCGCCGCCCCCTCCGACGGCCTCGAGGAACGCCCGCCCTCGGCCGGGGCCCGGGCCGGCGGCGCGTCGGACGGGTCCCCGGCCGGCGCCGCGCCCGTCGTCGCCGTGACCGCCCTGGCCTGTCGCTTTCCCGGGGCCGACACCCCCGAGGCGTTCTGGGACCGGCTCGCCGAAGGCCACGACGCCGTCACCGGCGTACCCGCCGGGCGGTGGCCGGACGCTTCGGACGCCGACGGCCGGTGGGGCGCGTTCCTCGACGATCCGGCCGGATTCGACGCGGAGCTCTTCGGCATCGGCGAGGAGGAGGCCCGGACGACCGACCCCCAGGCGCGGATCCTCCTGGAGCTGGCGCACGAGGCCCTGGAGCGTGCCGGTCACGCGGGTCCGCGCCGACGGGGACGCCGGGTGGGCGTGTTCGTCGCCGCCGGTGACAGCGGCTACCGGCGGATCCTGGAACAGGCCTACGGCGAGCGGGGGTTGCCCTCGTTGGCCCTGACCGGGAACCTGCCCAACATGCTCGCCGCCCGCGTCGCGCACTGCCTCGACCTGACCGGGCCCGCGCTCGCGGTCGACACCGCCTGTTCGTCGGCGCTCGTCGCGTTGCACCTGGCGCGCCGCAGCCTGCAGGCCGGCGAGTGCGACGTCGCGGTCGTCGGCGGTGTCCACCTCAACCTGACGCCCGCCGGGTACGCGCTGCTCGAGAAGGCGCAGGCGCTCTCCCCCACCGGGCGCTGCCACGCGTTCGGCGCGGCGGCCGACGGCTTCGTCCCCGGCGAGGGCGGCGCGGCGCTCGTCCTCACCCGTCTCGACGAGGCGGAGAAGGCCGGCGATCCGGTCCTCGCGATCCTCCGTGGCACCGCCGTGAACAACGACGGCCGCTCGCTGAGCCTGATGGCGCCCAATCCCCTGACGCAGCGCGAGGTCATCACCCGGGCGTACCGTGACGCGGGCGTCGACCCCGACAGCGTCTCCTACGTCGAGGCCCACGGCACGGGGACGCCGATCGGCGACCCCGTCGAGGTCCGCTCGCTCGCGCACGCCTTTCCCCCGCGGTCCGACGGGCGGCCCCGGCTGCTCGGCTCGGTCAAGACCAACGTCGGTCACCTGCTCAACGCCGCGGGGATGCCGAGCCTGGTGAAGGTGGTGCTCGCGCTCGGCCGGCGACGGCTGCCGCCGTCCGCGCACCCGTCGGGACCCGCGCCCTCGCCGGCCCTGGCCGGTTCCGGTTTCGCCCTGCTCGACGAGGAGCGGGCCTGGGAGGTGCCCGGTCCGCTGGTCGCGGGAGTCAACGCGTTCGGCTTCGGCGGCACCAACGCCCACGCCGTACTGGAGGAGGCGCCCGTCCGGCCCGAGGAGCGCCCGACGACGGCGTCGCGCGGTCCCCGGCTGCTCACCCTGTCGGCGCACGGGGCGGACGGTCTGCGGGCCGCCGCGGCCGGTCTGGCAGACCATCTGCGCGAGCATCCGGGTCTCGACGAGGGCGACGTCTGCGCCTCCGTCGCCGCGGCCCGCGACGAAGGCCCCGACCGTCTCGCCGTCGTCGCCGACGGCGATCTGGCCGCCCGGCTCACCGCCCTCCGTCCCGGCGACGACCGGACCGATGCCGACCGGCCCGATGGCGACAGCGGCAATGCCGGCTGCCCCGGTGCCGACCGAACCGGCGGCGACCGGCTCGGAGCTGCCCGCCTCGGCGACGACCGGACCGACGGCCGTCCCGGTGCCGCCCGGTTCGCCGCCCGCCCCGTCGGGGACGCGCCGGTCGGTGGCTCGGTACGGTCGCGGGCGCGGCTGGTGCTGCTCCTTCCCGGGCAGGGCGTCCGGCCGCACGATCAGGCCCGCGCCCTGTACGCGGACGCGCCCGCCTTCCGGGAGGCGCTCGACGAGGCGTCCGGCCACGCCGGACCGATCGGCGGACGCAGCCTCGCCGCCTGGTGCCTCGACCACGACGTCCCGGACGACGCGCTCACCGCGACCGAGGTCGCCCAACCGCTCCTCGTCGCGTACGGCGTCGCGCTCGCCCGCCAGCTCCGCGCGTGGGGGATCACGCCGGACGCGGTCGCCGGGCACAGCGTCGGCGAGATCACCGCCGCGTGCGTCGCCGGGACGCTCACGCTCGCCGACGCCGTACGGTTCGCCGCCGAGCGCGGCCGTCTGATGGCGGAGCTGTGCGCCCCCGGCGCCATGGCGGCCGTGCGCGGAGACGAGGACACCGTGGCCGCCCTCGTCTCCGACGCCCGGGGCGCCCTGTGCGTGGCCGCGGTCAACGGACCCGGCCAGGTCGTCCTCGCCGGGACGGAGGCGGCCGTCGACAGCGCCGTCGCCGCACTGGCCGCCCGGGGGGTCCCCGCGCGCCGCCTCGCCGTGTCCCGGGCCTTCCACTCGCCCCTGATGGATCCGGTCCTCGAACCCCTCGCCGACGCCGCCCGCGCCCTCACGTTCCGCCCGCCTTCGACGCCTCTGATCAGCACGGTCACGGCCGCGTGGCAACCCGTCACGGACCCGGCGCGGCTGCGGGACCACGCGCGGCGGCCCGTCCGCTTCGGCGCGGCCGTCGACCACCTGCTGACCGAGGGGTACGACACGTTCGTCGAGCTCGGCTCCTCCTCCCTCGGCGGCCCCGTACGCGCCGTCGCGGCGGCGCACCCGCGCGGAGCCCGGGCGCTCGCGCTCACGGCGGGGAACCAGGACGGGGCCCGGGGGCTGCTCGGGACCGTGGGCCGGCTCTGGCAGCGGGGCGTGCCGCTCGACCGTACGGCGATGGACGCCGGCCGGGCCCGGGTCGCCGTACCGACGTATCCCTTCCAGCGGCGCCGCCACTGGCCCGCCGCCGCTCCCCCGTCCCGCCCCTTGCTGCACCGGTTCGTCTGGGACGACGCCCCCCTGACCGTGGGTCCCGGGCCGCGCTCCGTCCTCCTCGCCGGCCCGGACTCGCCGCTCGCGCGCGCCTTCACGGACCGGCTCACCGAGCGGGGCGTCACCGTCCACCGGGCCGAGGACCCGCTGCCCGACGGCGCGCCCGCCCCCGGGACCGCCGTGCTGCTCGCCGGTCCGGCCTCGGAGCCGCACTCGGCGGCGGCGCTCGACACGGCCCACCGCGCCCTGGTGACCCGGCTCCAGGGGCTGCTGCCCCGGCTCGCGTCGCACCGCCCGCGCGTGCTCGTCGTCACCGAGGACGTCCACGTCACCGGTTCCGGCCCGGAGCGCCCCCGCCCCGTACAGGCGGTCCTGACCGGACTGACCCTGGCTCTGCCCGAGGAACTTCCCGGAGTGGAGGCCCGCAGTGTCGACCTGTCCTCCCTGGACGAGGTCGCCGCCCGGCTCGACGCGCTCGGTCACGAACTCTTCGCGCTCCCTTCGCGGTCCGGACCGCCGGGCGGTGACGGGGGGACGCTCCGGCCCGCGCCCGCTGTCGCCTGGCGGGCGGGGCGGCGCCTTGGACGGACCACCGAGCCGGTCGTCGACGCGCCGGTCTCACGGGAGGCGCTGCCCTCCGACGGGGTGTATCTGATCACCGGTGGATCCGGCGGGGTCGGGGGTGCGCTCGCCCGCGACCTCGCCCGGCGCGGGCGGCCGACCCTGGTCCTGACCGGCCGCTCGGCGGCGGCGCCCGCGGGGCTGCTCTCCGAACTCCGTGCGTGCGGCGCCACCGTGGAGTACCGGGTCGCCGACGTGTCCCGCGAGGCCGATGTCGACGCGCTGCTCGCCGGTCTGCCGCGCCTCGACGTGCTGATCCACGCGGCCGGGGTCGTACGCCCCGGCACCCTGCGGGCCAAGTCGCCCGACGAGGTGGCCGGGGTCCTGGCCGCCAAGACGCGGGGCGCGGTACTGCTCGCGCGGGGACTGCTCGCCCACGACCTGCGTCCGACCGTGTGCGTGGCGTTCTCCTCGGTCGCCTCCGTACTGCCGGGCCTGGCCGGGGCGATCGGCGACTACGCCGCCGCCAACGCGTACCTCGACTCCTTCGCCGCCGCCGAGCGCGCGGCGGGCCGTCCGTGGCTGGCCGTGAACTTCGCCGCGTTCGCGGACACGGGGCTGGCCGCGGGGACGGGGCTCGGCGGAAGTGCGGGGCTCGGCGCCATGTCCGGCCCGTCCGCCCTCGGTGCCGGTGCCGTCCTCGGTGCCGGTGCCGTGCGCGGGCCCGTGCCGCTGGAGACCGGGGCGGCGCTCGACGCGCTGCGCGCCGCCTGCGGCACCGGCGCCGCCCAACTGATGGTGGCCGACCTGGAGTCGGGCCGCGCCCAGCGTCGTACCCCCGTCCCCGCCGCCCTCGCACCACCTTCCCCGGGTGCCGGGCCCTCCATCGACCCGGAGGCGGCCCACCCTCCCCTCGCCGCACCCGCGCCGCGCCCCGGGACGGACGTCGGCCTCCGTGCGCGTCGCTCCGGGGAGCCCGGCCGGGTGCCGGCCGTCCTGCGGCGGCTGCTGTCCGAGGCACTCCACGTGTCCCCGGACGACCTCGGTGACGACGTACCGCTGCTCGGCCTCGGCCTGGACTCGCTCATGGCCGTCGATCTCGTCAAGCGGCTGGAGACGGAGCTGGACCGCTCCCTGCCCATCACGCTGTTCTTCGAGCACCGGACGCTGGCGGAACTCGCCCACCAGCTCGAGTCCGACGACGCCGCCGCCCCCTCCCCCGCCCCGGGCTCGGACGCACCGCCCACGGCGACGGCCGACGACGGCGTGCCCTTCTCCCTGACGCCCGTCCAGCTCGCCTTCCACACCTTGGGCGGGCTGTACCCGGACGTCGCCGCCTACGGCTACGTCACGCAGGACATCCGCGGCCCGCTCGACCCCGATCTGCTCGGCCGGGCGCTCGGCCTGCTCGCCGACCGGCACGCGATGCTCCGCGTACGGATCCGCCCCGGTGGGGCGGTACCCGTCCAGGCCACCGTCCCGTCCGGTCGGGAGCCGGTTCCCGACTGGTACGAGGTCCGTGAGCTTCCCGGCGGCCCCGGGGCCGGGGGAGAACGGGCGCGGCTCGAAGAAGCCCTGTGCAACCGTCCTTTCGACCTCACCTCCGAGGCGCCGATCCGTGCGGTGCTCGTCCGCACCGGGCCGGCCGAGCCCGCCCGGCTCGTCCTCGTGGTGCACCACGCCGTCGCCGACGGCTTCAGCCTGAACGTCCTCGGCGAGGAGCTGTGGACGCTCTACACGGCCCTCGCGCGCGGCCGCTCCCCCGAACTCCCCCGTCTCACCACGCACTTCGCCGCCTACGCCGCGCACGAGCGGGCGGAGCGATCCGAGGCGGTCCTCGCCGAAGACCGGGCGTACTGGCGGGACGTACTCGCCCGGAGGGGCGCGCCGCTCGCGCTGCCGTACGACGGGGATCCGCTGGAGATCCCCGAACCGCCGCTCCTCGCCCACCAGGTGACCCCGGGGGCCGCTCTGTCGGCCGCGCTGCGGGAAACGGCCGCCGCACACGGCGTGTCGCTGTTCCACCTGCTGCTCGCGGCGTACGCGCGCTGTCTGTCCCGGTGGGGCGGTGGCCGGGAGGACGTGACCGTCAACGTGGCCCGGGCCCGCCGCGAGGCCCGGCTGCCGGGCGTCGACCGGCTGGTGGGGCCGCTCGCCGACACCCTGCCGGTCCCCGTCCGTGTCGGCCCGGACGACTCGGTGCACACGCTCGCGGTACGGCTGCGCGACACGTGGTCCGGGGGCGAACGTCACGGCCGGCTCACGAGCGCGGATCTCGCCCGGCTGCTGCCCGCGGAGGGGGCTGGACCGCGTACGGCGGGTCCCGCGTCGTTCAGCTTCGCGCGGTTCCCGGTCTCCCTCGACCCGGACTGTCCGGTGGAGGTCCGTCCGACCTCGGCCGGAACGGCCTCCGCCGCCACCCGGCTGAGTCTGCTCTGCTGGGAGTCCGACGGGGCGCTGTCCTTCTCGTGGAACTTCCCGGCCCGGCTGTTCCGGCGGACCACCGTCGCCCGGCTGGCCCGCGAGCACCTGGCCGAACTCACGGAGGCGGCCGGGCTCGCCGTCCCCGACCCCGTCCCCGGCCCTGACCCCGTTCCTTCGGACGAGTCGTCGGGTGGCCGTCCGGACATCGTCGCCCGGCTGTGCGCCCGGTTCCGTGCGACGCCCGGGGCCGTGGCCGTCGACACGGGTGAGGGCGTCATGACCTACGCCGAACTGGACCGGGCGTCCGGCGCGCTCGCCGTACGCCTGCGCGCCCACGGCGTCGCCCCGGGTGACCTGGTGGGGCTCCTGACCGCTCCGGGCGCCGACACCGTGGCGGGCGTGGTCGGCATCCTGCGGGCCGGCGCGGGCTGGGTCCCGCTGGACGCCGACCATCCTCCCGCGCGCCTGGCCGACCAGTTGGAGCGGTCCCGTGCCCGCGTCCTCGTCTGTCATGCGGCGACCCGCGCCTCGGCGTCGGCACTCGCCTCGGCCACCGGCGTCACGCCTGTCACGCTCGGTACTGTCGACGGCGCTTCACCCGAACCGTCGCCCGACCGTACGGAGCTCCCGGACCCCGGCCCCGACGCGCTCGCGTACGTGATCTTCACCTCGGGCTCCACCGGACGCCCCAAGGCGGTGCCGATCACCCGTCGTGCGATGACCAACTACCTGGACTGGGCGCTGGCCACCTTCGCGTACCGCGCGGACGACCGTCTCGCGCAGACGGCGTCGGTCTGTTTCGACGCGTCGGTACGCCAGCTCCTCGCGCCGCTCCTCGTCGGGGCCACGGTGGTCACCCTGCCCCGGGAGCTGCTCCGGGACCCCGAGGCGCTCCTCGACCGGGTCGAGGAGGCCCGGATATCGGTGTGGAGCTCCGTCCCCAGCCTGTGGTCCCGGCTCCTCGAAGCCGCCGAGGCCCGGGTGCGGGACGGCGGTCCGCCGCCGGACCTGTCGGCCCTGCGGTGGATCCACGTCGGCGGCGAGGCGCTTCCGCCCGCCCATGTGCGCCGCTGGTACGACCTGTTCGGCCCCGGACAGCGGATCGCGAATCTGTACGGGCCCACCGAGGCCACGATCAACGCCACGTGCCACGTCGTCGACGGCCGACCCGCCGACGACGTGCGCGTCCTGCCCATCGGCACGCCCCTCACGGGTACGGAGGTCGACGTGGTGGCGGCGGACGGGCGGCGCTGCGCACCGGGTGAGCCCGGTGAGCTGCTCATCTCGGGAGTGGGTCTCACTCCCGGCTATCTGGACGAACCCGAGCTGACGTCCGCCGCGTTCGTCGAGCGCGGCGGGCGCCGCTGGTACCGCAGCGGTGACCGCGTCCGGTGCGACGGGAACGGTGTCCTGGAGTTCCTCGGACGGCTGGACGACCAGGTGAAGGTCCGGGGGCACCGGGTGGAACCGGGCGAGGTCGAGTCGGTGCTCCTGACGCATCCGGCGGTCGCCCGCGCGGCCGTGGTCCTCCGTGACGAGCGGCTGGGCGCCTTCGTCGAGCGCCGGCCGGGGGTCCCGGTCCCGGATGCCACGGCTCTGCGCGCCCATCTGGCCCGGACCCTGCCGGAGTACATGCTCCCGGCCCGGTTCCGTGTCGTGGACGGCCTTCCCCTGACGGGTACCGGGAAGATCGACCGCGCGCGGCTGGGGGCGCCAGGGGCCGCGCCGGCCACCTGCTCCGAGGGGCCGGCGGCCGGCGAGCCGTCGGGGACACCACCCTCGACACCGCCCTCGTCACCGCTCTCGGCACCGCCTTCGACACCGCCCTCGACACCGCCCTCGACACCGACCGAAGTCCTGTTGGCCCGTGTCTGGTCCGAGCTCCTCGACCGGGAGGAGATCCGGCGCGAGGACGACTTCTTCGAGCTGGGCGGGGACTCCTTGCTGGTCCTCCAGGTGTTCGCGCGGTTGCGGGAGGAGATCCGGTCCCTGCCCAGGCCGACGGTCGTGTACGCCCACCGCACCCTGGCCGCTCTCGCCGCCGCCATCGACCGCACCCCGGCGGACGGGGAGACCGCCGGCACCGCCGGCCGGACTCCCCGGGAGGACACGGACGTCCACGGCCCCGCGCCGTCGCCGTTCCCGCTCACCCCCTCGCAGCGCGGGTTCCTCCTCGCCGAGGCCATGGCACCCGGCTCGGACACGGCGTGGCTGGCGTGTCTGCGGATCGACGGGCCCCTGCGGCCCGAGGTGTTCCAGCGGGCCGTCGACGCGTGCGTGGTACGGCACCCGATGCTGCGGACGGTGTTCCCCGCCGGCGCCCGCCCACCGGTCCAGCAGGAGCTTCCCCCCTCCCTGCGGCTCCCCGTGGAGTTCGAGACCCTCGCCGGACCCGGCCTCCTCGCGTCGCGGATCGCCGAGGAACGACAGCGCCGCTTCGAACCCTGGGCATGGCCTCTGCTGCGCCTGCGGCTGCTCACCCTGGGGCCCGCCGAGCACGCGCTCGTCGTGCACGCGCACCACCTGATCGGCGACGGCTACAGCGTGGCGCTGCTCGCCCGGGAGCTGCTCTCCGTCTACGACCGTGTCGTACGGGGTGAACCGGCCGAACTCCCGCCGCCGCGCGGCACCTTCCGCGACCACGTGACCCTTCTGGAACGCGTGGCGTCCGGCGCCACCGGCGGTGGGTCCCGGCCCGACGAGCCCTATCGGCGCCCTGTCCTCGGGGATCGCGCCCGGACGGGGTCGTCCGGCCAGGCCCCACCGGCACCGCCGTACCGTTCCACCGGGTTCACCCTCGACGCGGACCAGGTCGCCGCCCTCCGCCGGATCGCCACCGGGGCGGGTACGACGCTCTTCGCGCCGGTCCTCACCGCGTACTACCGGACGCTGGCCGCCACGACCGGACAGGACGACCTGGTCCTCGGTCTGGCCGTGTCCGGCCGCGACGACGCGCATCCCGACGCCCACCGGGTGTTCGGTCCCTACGCCGCCGCCGTACCGCTGCGGCCGGGGCCGCCGCCCGGCGCGGGAAGGGCGGGTCGTACGTTCGCCGAGGACCTGCGGGCGGTCGTGGACGAGGTCGAGGCGGCCCGTACGCGAGGAGTCCCGGTCCCGCGGGGGGACGGCGGGCTGCCGCCGGCCGCCCAGTTCTTCTTCACGTTCCTGGACTTCTCGTCCCTCGGTCCGCTGAGCGGCGACACGCTCAGCCTGCGGTGGGACGACGCCGACGCCGTCCTCGCACCGCCCCCGGTGGGTACGGACACGTTCCTGGCGGTGCGGCCGGCCGGGGCGGGTGGACTGCGGGTGACCCTGCGCGCCTCCACCGCCGCCTTCCCCGACGAGGGCGACTTCGCCGCGTTCACCGAGGCCCTGCGGGGCGGGATGAGCGGGGCCGCCGCCGGGGCCGGACCGGGACAGGTACGGGTACCGGCGCAGAAGCCGAACCCTCAGCCTCACCTTCAGGCTCAGGCTGGTCCTGAGGTTCAGCCTCGGTCTCGGCCTCGGGCCGTGGCGGAGGCCGCCGCCGAACCGTCGTCCGCCTTCGGCGTACTGGACTCCGCGCTCGTCGGCTACCTCCCCCCGCCGGGTCAACTCGCCGCGCTCGGCGGCCCCGGCGCCGAGGCAGCGTCGCGTGAACAGCTCCGGCGGCTGCTCTTCCCCGGCGGGCGCCCCCGGCTCGTGGAGGAGATCGGCACCTCCCTCGGGCGGTCCGGATTCGTGTGCCTCCCGCTGTTCGCCGACGAGCTCGCGTCCACGCCCGACCTGGCCGTCCGCACGGCCCGGGCCGTCGAGTACGCGTCCTCGCTGGGCGCCCGGTGCGTCTCCCTGGCGGGCATGATCCCGTCCCTCACCGCGTACGGCTTCGGCGTCCTGCGCGAGACGGACGCCCCGGCCGCCCTCACCACCGGGCACGCGGCGACGGCGGTGTCCGTGGTCAGGACCGTCCACTCCGCGCTCGCGCGGACGGACCGTGAGCTCGGGGACCTCGTCGTCGCCGTGGCCGGCCTGGGCTCCATCGGCGGCTCGTCCCTGGAACTGCTGCTGACGCTCGCCGCCGAGCCGCCCGCACGGCTGCTCCTGTGCGATGTCGCGGGCAGCGGGCCACGGCTGCGGCGCCTCGCCGACGACCTGGTCGCCCGCGGTATGGCCCGGAACGTCGAGGTCCACGAGTCCGGACCGGTGCTGCCGGCCGCCGTGTACGAGGCGGGTCTGCTGGTCACGGCGGTCAGCGGGGGCGGTGCGGTGCTCGACGTGGCGCGGCTCCGGCCGGGCGCGATCGTCGTCGACGACTCGTTCCCGCACTGCTTCGACACCACGAGGGCCCTGGCGAGGATGCGGGAGCGGGGTGACGTCCTGATCGTCGGCGGGGGCCTGCTGTCGGTCGGCCCCGTGGAGCGCCGGACGGCTCCGGGGCTTCCGCCCGCCGCGGCGGCGGGGTACGCGGCGAGGTCGTGGCTTCCCGGCACGATCGCCTCGTGCCGGCTGGAGTCACTGCTCCACGCCTCCCGCCCCGAACTCCCGCTGGTGCACGGCCTGGTGGACGGCCGGCTCGCGCTGGCCCACTGGCGGGTCATGGAGGCGGCGGGCGTCGAGGCGGGCCCGCTGCACCTGCTGGGTCATGACGTCGGCGAGAGCCTGCCGGGTCGTAGCGCCGGAGCGGGCCTGCCGGGGCATACCGCCGGCACCGGCCTGCCGGGGCATACCGCCGGCACCGGCCTGCCGGGGCGTGCCGTCGGCGACGCGGAGGGGGGCGACCCGGCCGTCGTGTAGGGCGGCGGCGCGGACCTGCGCCGGGGTCGCGGGAGGGGACGGATCGCCGCCCTCCCGCGACCCCGGTGCCCCGTCGCGACGTCGTCCGCTACTGCCCCACCCGGCCGTCGACGCATTCGCGCAGCAGGTCGGCGTGTCCGCAGTGGCGGGCGTACTCCTCGATCCGGTGGACCCACAGTTCCCGGACCGCGGTGCCGTCCTGGATCACCCGCGCGCCCAGGTCCTGGCACGCGGTCAGCGCCTCGTCGGTCGCCGCCTGTTCGCGCGCGAGATCGGCGAACGCGCCGTCGACGACCGCCTGTTCGGCGACGGCACCCTCGAAGTCGCCGTCGGCGTCTCCGTACAGCTTCGGTTCCGGGTCTTCCGGCAGGATCCAGTTGCGCCAGTCCCGCTCCACCTCGGCGAGGTGGCGGACGAGACCGAGCAGGGACATGGTCGACGGCGGCACCGACCGGCGGGCCAACTGCTCCGGGTCCAGCCCCTCGCACTTCATGCGCAGGGTCAGTCGATAGCCGCCCAGGAAGTCCTGGAGGGTCGCGAGTTCGCCCTCGGGGCCGGGTCCTTCGCCGTGGCGGGGGTCCTTGTCGGGGTCGGCCCACATGTCGGGGTAGACGTTGGCCTGGCTCCACCGCTCGGGCGCGTCGCTCGCTCTGTTCACGGTGTCGAGGATGCGGAAAGGCGGCCCGGCGCACAAGTGATTATCCGGCTCCGCCGCCCACCCGCGAACGTGATCGTTCCAGGGGGGAGTTCGCCAGAACGCGTGTGCGCCGTGGAGACGATGCGGAGAGATCAATAAGAAAGCTTGTTGAATAAGCCCGTACCCCGGGTTCGCTCTTGATTTGCTCCTGCCAACCCGCACAGGGTTCTCTCGAACGTTTGACGCCCCACACGTCAACACGAGGAGAGATCCCCTTTCATGGCAACTCACAAGCGATCCCACGGCCTTCGCAGCGCGGCCATAGCCACCGGCGTGGCAGGCACGGCCGCCGCGGCGCTGTTCGCGAGCAACATCGCCGGAGCGGCCGCCCCGGCCGAAGGGACCGTGCACGGCCTCGGCGCCCCGGGCGCCGTCGCCGGCAGCTTCGTCGTCATCCTCGACGCATCCGCGAACAAGGCGGACCTCGCGAAGAAGTACGGCGGCACGCTGGTGCGCTCCTACGGCTCCGAGGTCAACGGCTTCTCCGCGTCCGGCCTCAGTGTCGAGGAGGCCAAGCGGCTCGCCGCCGACCCCGCCGTCGGGACGGTCGTCCAGAACAAGCGGTTCAGCATCAAGGAGACTCAGGAGAAGCCCCCGTCCTGGGGCCTGGACCGGATCGACCAGGCCGACACGGCGGGCGACGAGAAGTACACGTATCCCGACAACGGGGGCGAGGGCGTGACCGCCTACGTCATCGACACCGGCGTACGGATCTCCCACCAGGACTTCGGTGGCCGGGCGAGCCACGGCTTCGACGCCGTGGACAACGACGACACCGCCGACGACGGCAACGGCCACGGCACCCATGTCGCGGGCACCATCGCCGGCGCCTCCCACGGTGTCGCCAAGAAGTCCAAGGTCGTCGCCGTCCGCGTCCTGGACGACAACGGCTCCGGCACCACCGAACAGGTCGTGGCCGGCATCGACTGGGTGACTCGGAACCACTCCGGGCCCTCGGTCGCGAACATGAGCCTCGGCGGCGGCGCCGACGAGGCCCTGGACGCGGCGGTCAAGCGGGCCGTCGAGTCGGGTGTGACCTTCACGGTGGCGGCCGGCAACGAGTCCTCCGACGCCGGGCAGGGCTCGCCGTCCCGGGTCCCCGAGGCGCTCACCGTGGCGTCCAGCACCAAGGACGACGAGCAGTCGGATTTCTCGAACTTCGGCGCCGTGATCGACCTGTACGCCCCCGGCTCGGACATCACCTCGGCCTGGAACGACAGCGACACCGGCACCAAGACGATCTCCGGCACGTCGATGGCCGCTCCGCACGTGGCGGGCGCCGCCGTCCTGTACCTGGCGGCCAACCCGTCGGCGACGCCCGCCGACACCGCCGCCGCGCTGACGGGGGCGGCCACCGCGGACGCCATCAAGAACCCCACCTCCGGCACCGCGAACAAGCTGCTGAAGGTGGCCCCGTAGTCACACCCCCCGCACCACCGGCCCCACCGGGGCCCGCACCACCGACCGGCGTGACGGCCGCACGCCGGTGAGCAGGCCGGAAGGTGGCCCTCCGCACCACGGAGGGCCACCTTCTTCCGTACCGGATAATGCTGCGATGCCGCAGACGCCGTACGCCCCGGAGCCGGAACCCATATCGGCCGACCCGCCGGACCGCACGGACCGCACCCTGCTCACGCAGTCCTGGCTCGACCTCGCGTTCCTGCACTGGGCCGCGGACCCGGCCGACGTGGCCCCGCTGCTGCCCGCCGGCACCGTGCCCGACACCTTCGACGGGGTCACCTACGTCGGCCTCGTCGCCTTCCGGATGCACCGGGTCGGCTGGTTCCGCCTTCCCGGACTGCCCTATCTCGGCACCTTCCCCGAGACCAACGTCCGGCTCTACTCGGTGGACGGCCACGGGCGTCGCGGTGTCGTCTTCCGCTCCCTCGACGCGTCCCGCCTGGTCCCCGTGGCCGTCGGCCGGTGGGCGTTCCGGCTCCCCTACGTCTGGTCGAGGATGAGCGTCCGCAACGACGGCTCCACCGTGACGTACTCCAGCAGCAGGCGGTGGCCCGGGCCCCGCGGCGCTCGCAGCGCGATCAGCGTCGACATCGGCGAGCGGGTCGAGGAGCCCACCGCGCTCGAACACTTCCTGACCGCCCGCTGGGGCATGCACAGTTCCTTCCTGGGAAGACAGCTCTACCTCCCGAACACCCACCCGCGCTGGCCACTGCACCGCGCCAGGCTCCTCGACTGCGACGAGACGCTGCTCGCCGCGGCCGGTCTCGGCCGGCCTCTCGGGGCGCCCGTGAGCGTGCTCTACTCGCCGGGCGTTCCGGTCCGCTTCGGCGGCCCGCCGCGTCGGCCGCGCCCGGCGTCCGTCCCACGCCCCCGGGACGGCGAAGGCTGAGCCCCGGCCCGTACGCGGC
This sequence comes from Streptomyces sp. NPDC058664, assembly GCF_042716635.1. Taxonomy (NCBI): domain Bacteria; kingdom Bacillati; phylum Actinomycetota; class Actinomycetes; order Kitasatosporales; family Streptomycetaceae; genus Streptomyces; species Streptomyces sp. NPDC058664. Next base: position 32,358 of record NZ_JBHXRW010000067.1, read on the forward strand.
CCGACCGATGCGCCCCTGGTCGATGCGCCCCGGCCGGCACGCCACCCGACCGACACGTCCCGGCCGGCGCGGCCCCGCTCTCAGCACGGATCGGGTGAGGGGCCGAGCGAGCGGGCACGGTACGGTGCCGGCGAGAGCCGGGGCCAGGAGACGCCGGACGCCTCCCCTCCGTGTGCTTCCGGGTGGGTGTCCCACCGCCCGACCACGGCGGGCAGCTCCACCCGGGAGCGGATGCCCAGCCTGGCGAAGACGCTCCGGAGGTGGTGGTCCACGGTCCGGGGACTCAGGCTCAGGCGGTCGGCGACCTCCCGGTTGGTGGCGCCCCCGGCGACGAGGCGGGCGATCCGCTGCTGCTGAGGGGTCAGCCGCCCGAGCGCCGCCGGGTCCGTGACCGTGTCCGAGGCACCGCCGGTGGCGCGCAGTTCGGAACGGGCGTGCTCGGCCCAACCCTCCGCCGCGGCCCGTTCGAAGGTGACCAGGGCGTCACTCAGCGGACCGCGCGCGTCGCCGGGCCGGCGGCGACGGCGCAGCCACGTGCCGTAGGCGAGGAGGGTACGGGCGCGCTCGAAGTCGTTGCCGCAGCTGTCGTGGCGGCGGACGGCCTCGCCGAACCAGTACGCCGGCTCCTCGCCCCGCGCGAGCAGCGCCCGGCAGCGGGCCAGTTGGGCCGGTGCCGCGCCGTCGACGCCCTGAGCGGCCCAGACGGCGTACTCGTCGGCCGCCACCCGCGCCTCGGCGCGGCGCCCGGACACGACGGCCGCTTCCACGAAGCAGGGCACCACCAGCATCCGCAGCGCGAAGTGACCGCTCCGCGGGCCGGGCCGGACGAGCGGCAGCAGCCGCGCGGTCGCCTGGGCGGCGAGACCGCGTCCGAACTCGGCCCGGGCCAGCGCCCACTCGGCGAGCGTCGCGGCCTGGACGAGGCCGTGGGGACGCGCCGTGTCGAGGGCCCGTCCGGCGTGTTCCGTCACGGTGTTCCCGTCGCCCGCCACCGAGGCCACCAGGGCCAGGACGGCGTGCTGGTGGGCGGCGACGTTGCGCTGGCCGGTCTGCTCGGCCGCCCGCAGTCCCTCGTGCGCGGTGCGCGCGGCCCTGCTGTACCGGCCGGCCCGGAGCTCGGCGTAGGCGAGGTGCTCCAGGGCCCTCGGCACCAGGGCGGTACGGTGCTCCGCCCGGGCGCGGGCGAGCGCACGGGCGTGGACCCGGGACGCCGCCGCGGTGTCGCCGATCACGAGCGCGGCCGACCCGGCCCGCAGCAGCAGCCGCGGGTCGTCCTCCGCGCCGTCCCGCGCGACCACCCGCGCAAGGGCGGAACGGGCCTGGTCGAGCCGTACGTCGAGAGCGGCGCGCAGTCCCTCGACGAAGTCGCGCTCCGTGCCCCGGGCCGCCTTGCCGAGGTCGAGGGCGGCCAGGCACGCGGAGACGTCGCCGCCCGCCCAGGCCGCCTCCATCGCGAGGAACCGGGCGTCCGCCGCCTCCGCCGGCGCCCGGTCCCCCAGCAGTTCCGCCGCCTGCAGCAGCGCCTCGTGGGCGTCCATGACCGGGCCGCCCGCGAGCGCCGCGAGACCGCGGACGAGCTGGGAGCGGCCGCGGACCACGGGAGCGAGGGCGCGTACGGCGGCGGGCGGGCCGAGCCGGTCGGCGCGGTGCCCCTCGCCGCGCACGAGCGTCGGGTCCGCCGGTACGACGGTCCGGCCGGGGGCGGTCCCGGTGGGTGCGGGGGCCTCGCCGGTGCCCGGGTGGCCGCCGCCCCGGGAGGCGGGCGCGGCGGCGAGCGCCGCCCGGCCGAGGAACGGGTCGTCGAAGCGCAGCGAGTCGCCCCGGCGGCGCAGCAGCCCGTCGGTGATCAGGCCGTCCAGCGGCTCGACGGAGGTACGGGTCGCCCGCGCGGTGGCGAGCACGGCGCCGAGGCTCACCTCGTACGCCTGGAACGGATCGGATTCGTCCACGCGGAACGGCTCGTGTGGCGGGGTCGGTTGGGGATCGTCCGTCTGCACCGGCTCGTGCGCCGGAGGTGGTTGGGGGCCGCCCGCACCGAACGGCTCGAGCAGCGAGGGCGGTTGGGAACCCGGTGTCCGCACCGGCTCGTGCGCCGGGGGCCGTTGGGGCTCGGCCGCCCGGAGCGGCTCGTGTGCGTGGCGTGGCCCGGGGCGGGGTGCCGGGGGCGGGTCGCCGGCCTCGGTGCGGCCGGTCAGGGCCACCACCGCGAGCAGGCGGCGGGAGTCCGCCGGGAGGCTGTCCACGAGGCCGCCGTACACCTCGGCGAGGACGGCGCCGTCGACGAGGGGCCACGACGGGGGCACCGCCACGGGAGCGGACGCGAGCCGCCGTGCGGCCGAGACCAGGACCCCGGGATGCCCGGCCGCCTCGTCGAGCAGCCGTTCCACCACACGGTCCGGCGGTGGCACGGCGCAGACGTCGGCAAGGAGGGCCCGCGCCCCGGCCCGGGTGAGCCGCCCCAGTCGTACGGTCTCCGTCTCCGGCACCTCGGGGAGCCGGTGGTGACGGGCCGCCGACACGAGCCACGCCGTGCCGCCCGACCGGCTTCCGTGTTCCCGCCAGGCCGTGGTGAGCGCGGCGCGCGAATGGGCGTCCCACAGGTGCAGGTCGTCCAGGCAGATCAGTACCGGGCGGCCGCCCGTCAGGCCGTCGAGGGCCGCGGCGATACCGTCCTCGCCCCGCGCGAGCCGTAGCGCCCGGCGCCCGGCGGACGGGTGGGGCGCGAGGGCGGTGCACAGGGCCCGGACCCCGCTCCACGGGCTGCGGTGCGGGGGCGCGGCGACCCGGTGGGCGATGCCGGGGAAGTCGTGGGCCGCCCGCGCGAGGAGCGCGGTGCGCCCCTCGCCGGGGTCGCCGGTGACGAACAGGACGCCGCCCGTTCCGATGCCCGCGCCCGCCGAGAGCCGGGCCACCGCGGCGAGTTCGGTCGTACGGTCGTACAGCCGCGGGCCGGGGGCGGCGGTATGTGTCGCTCCGCTCACGACAGTTACGTTACCGACCCGTAGGTATCCACGGAAGGCTTCCGTGTGCGGCCGTGGGCAGGGGCCCAGACCCGGGGGCCGTGTCCTGTGACGGCGCACAGGGCGCCCGGAGGCGGGAGCCGGGCCCCGCCGCCGAACGCCCCGACGCCGGTCGTCAGGACCCGTGCGGGCAGGTGCCCCGGTACTCCTCGATCGTCAGACTGGGCCGCGGCAGCGGGCAGAGGAACTGCTCGTAGCGGGTGTCGTCGTCGATGAAGCGCTTGAGCCAGGAGATGCTGTACTTCGCGATGGTCGTGTCGGAGGTGTTCGGGGTGAAGTGCGTGGCGCCGTTCAACTCCAGGTACGCCTTGTCGAGCGAGCTGGGCAGGCTCTGGTAGAAGGGCTCCGAGTGGCTGGCGACGGGGGCGACGGTGTCGCCGTCCGCGCCGATGACCAGGGTGGGTGTGCTGATCTCGGGCCAGGTCTTGTCCGTGTTCCACCCGGTCAGGGGGATCGCGGCCTGCAGCGAGGGCCGGCTCTTGGCCGCCTCGAGGGTTCCTCCGCCGCCCATGGAGTGGCCCATGACGCCGAGGCGGGACGCGTCGATCCTGCCCCGCACGGAGCTGCGCTGGGTCAGGTGGTCGAGCGCGGCCAGGAGCTGGCGTCCGCGGCTGTCCGGCTGGTCGAGGGTGGTGAGGGTGTCGATGGTGAAGACCACGAAGCCCTGCGAGGCCAGGCGCGGCCCGAGCCAGGCGATCGAGGACTCGTAGGCGGTGAAGCCCGGTGAGATCACCACCGCGCCGAACGTCCCGTCGCTCGTGGACGTCGGGTAGTAGATGGTGCCGCCTCCGAAGCCGGAGGCGGCGAGGGAGGAGACGCTGGTCTGGGAGACGGCGTACGGGCCGCGCAGCGCCTCGATGCTCGACTGGGTGGGCGCGGGGCCCCGCTCGTAGGGGTTGGCCGCGGTGCCGGCGGCGCCCGCGCCCGGGGCGGCGAGCAGGGTGACGCAGGCGGCGGTGGCGGTGGCGGCTGCGGCGAGGTGTCGTTTCACGACGGAGTCGTCCTCTCGTGTCGTGTGACGGCCGCTCTCCGGCGGAACCGGCGGGCGGCGCGTCCTGGACTGGCCCGGTCACTGTCGGCGCGGCACGGCTCGCGGGCATCGGCAGAACCACCGGTCTCCGCGTCCGAACCGGCCGCCGGGCGCACGGGAACGGCCCCCGCGACACGTCACGGCGACCCGGGCCGGGTGGCCCGGGTCGCCGTGAGGGGGTGGTGCGGGTGTTCGGAGTGATCAGGGGCAGCTGACGCGGATGTCGCCGGGGTCGGTGGTGCAGGTGTCGGTGCCGGGGCCTCCGTTGGCGGTGTCGTTGCCGGCGGTGCCGTCGGTGGTGGTGAGGCGGTCGTTGCCGTAGTAGCCGGTCAGGGTGTCGCTGCCCGGACCGCCGTTGAGGGTGTCGTCGCCGAAGCCGCCGTCGATGTTGTCGTTGCCGAAGCCGCCGTGGACCGTGTCGTGGCCGTAGCTCGCGCGGACGGTGTCGTTGCCGCCGAGTCCGCAGATCACGTCGTTGCCGTAGCCGCCGTTCAGGGTGTCCGCGCCGGCGGTGCCGATGACGGTGCAGCCGCGGGCGTTGTTCACCGACGTGGTGGCGGTGGCCGTGTTGTTCGAGGCCACCGGGTCCTGGGGAGTGCCGCTGACGGTGGCGGTGTTCGTGAGCGTGCCGGTGGCCCGGGGTTCCGCCGTCACCGTGACCGTCGCGCTCGCGCCCGGGGCGAGGGAGCCGAGGGCGCAGGTGGCGGCCGTCGCCGTGGTCGTACAGCTGCCCTGGGAGGGGACGGCCGAGACGAGCGCCGCGCCGGCGCCGGAGAGCGTGTCCGACAGGGTGACGCCGGTCGCGATGGCGGTGGACGTGGCGGCGTTGGAGACCGTCACCGTGTAGGTGGCACGGTCGCCGATGCTCACGGTGGTCGTACCGGTCTTCGTCGTCCTCAGGTCCGCGCTCGGGGTGGGCGGGGTCGTGCCGTCGCCGCCCTGGTAGCGGGCGAGGGCGAAGGCGAAGCCCGCTCCGTACCCGGCCGCGACGATCTTGCCGTCCGGCTGTACGAGCACGCCACGGGCCTCGTCGAAGTCGTTGAAGCCGGTGACCACGAAGCCGTCGCCGCCGAAGCCGGTGTCCACCGTCCCGTTGGTGTGGAGGCGGGTCAGGCCGAAGTCGTTGGCCTCGGAGCTGTTCGGGTCGTCCGCCCGGCCGGCGAGCACGATCTTGCCGTTCTGCTGGAGCGCCATGGCGTACGCGACGCCGCCGTCGCCCGGGGCGTTGACCGAGGTCCGCCCGCCGGTGCCGAAGCCGGCGTCGGGGCTGCCGTCGGCGTTGTAGCGGAGGGCGGCGAAGCCGGCGCCGCCGGACCCCGCGGCGACGATCCTGCCGTCGGGCTGCACGGCCACGGCGTTGCCGAACTCGGTGCCGCCGAAGTCCGCGGTGACCATGCCGTCGCCGCTGAAGGTGGTGTCGAGCGTGCCGTCGGTGTTGTAGCGGGCCACGCCGATGTCGAAGGCGGTGTTCCCCACATAGCCGACGGCGACGATCCTGCCGTCCGGCTGAAGGGCCATGCCGCGGGCGATGCCGCCGCCGTCCTGAGGGGAGGCGGACGTGAATCCCGCGACCACCGCTCCGTCGCCGCCGAGGCTCGGGTCGAGGCTCCCGTCGGTGCCGAGACGGACCAGCGCGAAACCGCCGCCACCGGGCTTGCCCACGGCGACGATCCTGCCGTCGGGCTGCACGGCCACGTCGGCACCGTCCGCGGAACCGCCGAACTCGTCGACGCGCACCAGGCCGCCGTCGCCGAAGGTCGTGTCGAGGCTGCCGTCGGTGTTGTAGCGGGCCACGGAGAAGAAGCAGCAGCCGCCGCCCTCCTCGTCGAAGACCGCGGTGGTGCCGGCCACGACGATCTTCCCGTCCGACGGCTGGATCGCGACGGCGTTGGCCGTGCCTCCCCCGCCGCCGAAGTCGCTGGTCACCGTGCCGTCCCCGCCGAAGCCGGGGTCGAGGGCGCCGCTGGTGTCGTACCGGGCGAGCGCGAAGCCGGCCTCGCTCACCCCGACCACGACCAGCTTGCCGTCGGCCTGCCGCGCGATGTCGTGGCCTTCCGCGTAGCCGGTGATGGGGGTCGTCACCCGGCCGTCGGGGCCGAAGGTCGGGTCCAGATCGCCCGGGGCGGCCAGCGCGGTGCCGGGAAGCGCGAGGACGAGCGCCATGCCGAGCGCGGCCGGCACCCCGGCCCTCCCGCCGGGCCTCCGACGCCGTTCCGCCGGTCTCGGGTGTACGTGGGTCATGGGTGGCCGAACCTCCGTCTGAGGGGGTGTACGGGGAGCAGCGCACAGCTTCGTACCGAAGCCGGGCCGCGCTCGCCGGGGCCGTGCCGGACTACGCCCACCGGACCCCGGGAACCACTCCCGCGAGGGAGCGCGCGGGGCGCGCTCCCCTGCCGGCCCGTCCGGTCGGGGCGCGGCGGCTCGAAGTGATCCCCGTGCGCGGCCGGCGGCGTACCGCGGCTGCCGTACGTGACGGCCGGGCCCCGGGACCGGACTCACTCCCCGCGGCTCTCGGGGGCCGTGCGGGCTCCGGTCACCCTTTCTCGCAGTCCTCGGGGGACATGCGGGCTCCGGTCGCTCCTTCCCGCGGCGGGCCGGCTCGGCGGACGTGGGGGGGGGGGGGGGGGGGGCCGGGGGGGGGGGGGGGGGGCGGCGCCCCCCCCCCCGCCCCCCCCCCGCGCCCCCCCCGCGCCCCCCCCCCCCGCGCGGGCCGCGCCGGA
>NZ_JBHXRW010000068.1:0-38331 GCF_042716635.1 Streptomyces sp. NPDC058664
GGACGCCCGTCCCGGGTCCCGCCGGCCGCCTGACCGTACCGTCACGGACGAAGGCCCCCACCGCCCGGGCGGTGGGGGCCTTCGTCCGTGACGGTACGGCCGCGCCGGTTCACCGGCGGGCGGGGAAGCCGTGGGTACGGGCCCCGGCCACGACGGCCACCACCGGCAGGAGCAGGACGAGCACGGTCCAGGACAGGGCGCCCGCGCCGAGGACGCCGAGGAGGACGCCGCCCGCGAGACCGCCCGCCGCCATGGCCGCGTTCCAGAGGCTGACCAGCATCGTCTGGGCGGTGTCGGCGTCCTCCCCACCGGCGTCCGCGACGGCGGTCTGGAGCAGGGCGGGCACGCCGCCCCAGCCGAACCCCCAGAGCGCGGCGGCCGTCAGGACGAGCCCGGTGCTCCCGGCCGGGACGGCGAGCACGGCGGCCGCGACGGCGAACAGGATCGTTCCCGCGAGGGTGAGCGTCCGGAGCCTGCGGTCGATGTGGCGGCCGGTGAACCAGATCCCGGCGAGCGAAGCGGCGCCGAAGACCAGCAGGACGAGTCCGGTGGAGCCGGCCAGACCGAGATGGCCGAGGTGGGCGGCGACGTAGGTGTAGAGCACGGTGTGGGCGAGGACCAGGGTGAAGGTGACGGCCAGGACCGGGAGGACGCCGGGCACCTTCAGGGTCCGGGCGACCGGGGCTCGCCCGCCGCGCGCCTCGCCGGGCAGGTCGGGGACGGCGAGGGCGATCCAGCCGAGGAGCACGACGGCGATGACGGTCATGGCGGTGAAGGCGGCACGCCAGCCCACGGCCTCGCCGAGGAAGGTACCGGCCGGGACGCCGAGGGAGAGCGCGAGCGGGATGCCGGTCATCGCGACGGCGACGGCCCGGCCCTGGAGGTGCGGCGGGGCGATCCGGCGGGCGTACCCGGCGAGCAGCGCCCAGGCGACGCCCGCGGCGACCCCGGCGAGGAACCGGGCGCCCATGGTGAGGGCGTACGAGGAGGAGAGGGCCGTGACGGTGTTGGCGGCGGCGAAGCCGGCCACCGAGGTGAGCAGCAGCCGCTTGCGGCGCCATCCGGCGGTCCGGGCGGCCAGGGGTACGGCGGTGAGGGCCGTCCCGAGGGCGTAGCCGGTGACGGACTGGCCCATGGCGGCCTCGCCGACGCCGAGGCCGGCACTCATGGCGGGCAGGACACCGGCGGGGAGGGTCTCGGTGAGGCTGGTGACGAAGACGGCGGTGGCGAGGGCGAGCAGGGCGGGCAGGGGCAGCCGGCCGGAGGGGGCGGGCACGTCCGTGGCGGGGAGCGCGGCGGAACGGGCCGCCGCTGTCGAGTGGTTGGCCATGGGGCTATGCTCGAACCCTCACATTGATGTGAAGGTCAAGCGAGTCCCCGGAGGGGTGTCCCATGCGGATCGGAGAACTGTCGGAGCGCACCGGGACACCCCGCCGGCTGCTGCGCTACTACGAGGAGCAGGGTCTCATCGTCGCGGACCGGCTGCCCAACGGATACCGGGACTACGACGCGTCGAACGTGGACCGGGTCGCGCAGATCCGCGGCCTCCTGGACGCCGGTCTGCCGACCCGGATCATCAAGCAGATCCTGCCGTGCCTGAACAAGCCGCGCGTCATCCACTTCCCGGACGCCACCCCGGAGATGCTGGCCACCCTGGAGGAGGAGCGGGACCGGATGACCGAGCGGATCCGCTGCCTCACCCGGAACCGGGACGCGGTGGCGGAGTACCTGGACGCGGTACGCGCGAAGCCCGCGGCGGCGTCGGCGTAGCCGTTCACGGACGACCGGTCACTCCATCCGGCGGGCACCTTCCAGGACGGCCTTGCGGATGCGGTCGTAGGTGCCGCAGCGACAGATGTTGCGGATGGTGTCGAGGTCGGCCTCGGTGATCTCCCGGCCGGCCTCCCTGGCCCGGCGGACCTCCGCCACCGCGGTCATGATCTGGCCCGGCTGGCAGTAGCCGCACTGGGCGACGTCGAGGTCGAGCCAGGCCTCCTGCATCGGGTGGAGCTCCCTCCCCACCGTGTCCGGGAGGCCCTCGATGGTGGTGACCTCGTCGTGCGGGTCGAGGTCCTCGACGGGCACGGCGCAGGGGGTGAACGCCTTCCCGTTGAGGTGGCTCGTACAGGCCCGGCAGACGCCGACCCCGCAGCCGTACTTGGGTCCGGTGACGCCGAGGACGTCGCGGAGGACCCACAGGAGCCTGACGTCGCCCTCGACGTCGGCGGTGACGGCCTTGCCGTTCAGGATGAAGGTGTGCTGCGGCACGGAAACTCCAGGTCTCTAGAGGGCGCGGTCGCGGCCGTCGGTCGGCGAGGCGGGCACGGGCGGGACGGTCGGCAGCGGGGTGAAGGCGAGCGGCTCGGCGTGGTTGACGGGGAAGACCGTCGGCATCGTGCCGGTGGCCCGGCCGTAGGCGCAGGCGACGGCGGCCATGGCGCCGGCGACCGCCAGTTCGCCCGCGCCGCCCGGCTTGTCGCCGGTCGGGGGCATCACGATGATCTCCAGTTCGGGCGGGGTGTTCCACTGCCGGGTGTAGAAGTACTGGTCCCAGCTGCCTTCGAGGAAGTGCCCGTCGCGCAGATGCAGACCGGACGTCAGGGTGATCGCGATGCCGTCGGCGATGCCGCCCATCATCTGGGCCTCCAGGCCGCGTGGGTTGACGGCCAGGCCGACGTCGACGGCGCACACCACCTTGGTCACGCGGGGACCGGTGTACGCTCCGGGGATCTTCCGTCCGGTGGTCCCGGGACGGCAGTCGATCTCGGCGAGGATCGCGACGGCGGAGTGGTACTCGGTGTGGACGGCGATGCCCTGGGCGGTGCCGGCGGGCATGGTCCGGCCCCACTCCCCCACCTCGGCGACCTTGTCGAGAACGGCGCGGGCCCGCGGGTCCTTCACGAGACGGCGGCGCAGCGCGTACCCGTCCTGGCCCATGCGCCGGGCCAGTTCGTCCATGACGAGCTCCTGCGCGCAGCGCACGTTGGGCGAGTAGATGTTGCGCATGGACCCGGTGTTGAAGCCCTTGTCGGTCTCGGCGAGCAGCTGGGTGGTGACGCCGAGGTGGTACGGGCTGATCTGGGTGAGCTGGAACATCGTCTGGGAGAAGGCGGCGTCGGCGACCGGGAGCCGGGCCGCCTCCGCCGTGAGGACCTCGCCGACGCCGTGCCCGAAGTCGGTGGCCACGGAGGTGTGGCGCTGCTCGTACGTGAGGACCTCGCCGAGCGCGTAGGTGGCGCGGACCCGTGAGGTGGACAGGGGGTGCGTACGGCCCTGGCGGAAGTCGTCGGTGCGGTGCCACATCAGTTTGACGGGCTTGCCGAGGGCCCGGGAGATCTCGACGGCCTCGTGGGCGGCGTCGGAGAACAGCTTGCGGCCGAAGGAGCCGCCGCCCTCGGTGACGTGGACGCGGACGGCGGAGGGCGGCAGGCCGAGCTCGAGGGCGATCTTCTCCTGGGCGACGATCGGGGCCTTGAGCGAGGCCCAGACCTCCGCGGAGTCCTCCCGGACGTCGGCGATCGCGCAGTTGGTCTCCAGGGCCGCGTTGCTCGCGAAGTGGAAGGTGAAGCGGGCGTCGACCGCCTTGGTGAGCAGCGGCAGCGGCGGTACCACCAGCGGGAGTTCGGCCCTGCGGAGCTTCTCCAGGACGGTGGCGTCGGAGGCGCCCTCGGCGGTGCCGGGCCCCCAGTCGACGCGGAGGGCGCGGACCGCGTCGACGCACTGGCCGAAGGTGCGGCCGCGGACGGCGACGCCGGTGGAGACGGTGACGACGTCGGTGACGCCGGGCATGGCCCGTACCTCGGCGAGGTTGGCGACGGAGCGGACGGTGCCGTTGATGGTGGGCGGCCGGCAGACCATGGTGGGCAGGGCGTCCGGGACCTGGAGGTCCATCGCGAACTTCTTGCGGCCGGTGACGGCCGCGAGCGCGTCGACGCGGCGCTGCCCGGTGCCGATGACCCGGAAGCGGGCGGGGTCCTTGAGGGTCACCTCGACCGCCGTGTCGGTGACGGCGGCGGCCCGTTCGGCCAGTTCGCCGTAGCCGAGCAGCGTGCCCGTCGGGGAGACGACGGCTCCGGCCTTGGTGGTGAGGGTGGAGACGGCGTCTCCGAGGACGAGGGAGGCGGCGCGCAGGAGGCGGCCCCGGGCGATGGCGGCGGCGACGCGGAGCGGGGTGTAGGTGGAGTACGTGGTGTTGGAGCCGCCGGTCAGCTGGTTGAAGAGCAGCTCGGGCCGGGCGTCGGCGAGCGTCACCACCACCTTGTCCAGGGGCAGGTCGAGTTCCTCGGCGACGATCATCGCGCTGGAGGTGGTGACGCCCTGGCCGACCTCGGCGCGGGGAAGGGCGAAGTGGGCGGTGCCGTCGGCGTCGAGGCGGATGGTGATGAGGTGGCTGGTGGGCAGGGCCGCGAGGGTCAGCAGCTCGTTGAGGTCGAGGAGTTCGGCCGGGCCCGGCAGCGAGGGGATGAGCGCGGGGGCCGCGGCGGCCTCCCGGGGAGCGAGGGCCTCGGCGCCGAGCTGCGCGGCGACGGTGAGGGTGGGCGCGGCGAGGACGTACCCGAGGAAGCGGCGGCGGGCGATGCCGGGGCCGCTTCCGCCCGACGGGTTCCCGTCCCCGGTGCCGCTCGTGTGGTGTTCGTCCCGCGCGGGGTGCCGCCTCGCCATTCGGGTGCCCTTTCGCCATGACCCCGGCTTGCTACTGCCGGGTATCGTCGGCGACGATCATCGCTCATCCGGCGTACCTCCGGAAGCCGTTCACCGGACGGCGTCGCGCCGCTCCTGTCCGCCGCCGGCGCGCACCGGGGCGGAAGCGCGCTCCCGAGCGGAGCTGAGCGCGGGAGAGCCGGACGCGCTGGCCGCCGCCCGCGATCAGGGCGTTGACCGGGACCATCGGGTCACCGCCCACCGACCGGGCGATCAGCGCGCCGACCACCAGCGGACCGAGGGCGACGGCGAGGGCCGTGCCGGTGGTGGTGACGTGCTGGAGGGGACGGGTGCGCCGGGCGTCGAAGCTCATGGTCACAGTTCATCAGCGGGCGGCGCGCGGCGTATCGGTCGGCGTACTCAGACCGTGCGCACCGGCTACTCAGACGTGCTCGTCCGAAGGCCCGGAGACCTCCGGGTGTCCGTCCTCTTACCGCCGCTCGCGGCGACCGGCGACCGGCGACCGGCGACTTCGGAGCGGACGGCGCACAGATCGGGCCCGGTGGTGCAAGCAGAGCTCGACTCACAGGAGGCGGCGCACGGCTTGGATGATCGAGCGGCGGCGGTCGTCGGTGCTCTCAGCCTCGGTCGTAGAGGCGGGCATTCCGATGGCATTGCTCGGGTTCCATGCGAGGGCGAGACTCAGGACCAGGGTGAGTAGTGCGGTGGGGGAGAAATCGGCGCCGATGCCGTCCTCCTTCTGCACCGAGGCGAGCGCCTCCAGCTTCGCGTCGCGCGTCGGTGCCGCTACGGCCGGGTCCCGGTCGTGGCTGTCGCCGCGCTCCAGTCGGTGCCATGTGGCGAGCCGGATGACCTCGGGGTGCAGCCGGCAGTAGTCGTAGAGCCGCCCCGCGTACCCCGGCAGGTCGTCGGGGGTGAAGGGGACCGCATTCAGGCCGTGGGTGACGTGGGTGTCGAAGACCGTGTCGAAGAGCTGGTCTTTGCTGCAGAAATAGACGTAGATGAGGTTCTTGTTGGCAGCCGCCGCCTTGGCGATTCGGTCCACCCGGGCTCCGGCGATGCCGTGCGCGGCGAACTCGTCGGTGGCGGCCTGGAGGATGCGGGCCTTGGTTGCATCTGCGCGAGACATACGAGTCATCGTAACGAGAGACTAACCAGTTAGATGTTGCTCCTGGGGATGCCCCGTGCCCAAGGCGGTCATTTGATCCCGAAGGCGTCGAGGACCGCGTCCGACGCGACCAGCAGAACCGCGCACCACAGAGCGACCCCGGCCATCAGCCAGCGGATCAGCCGCCACCGGGGGATGCCAAGAGCGGCGCCGAGCAGGGACGAGCCCCAGGTGCCGAAGAGGGCGGGCCCCACGATGCCGAAGCCCACCACGCCGTACCGCTCGAAGACCCGCCGCGCCCGCCGCCCCGCCGTGCCGGAGAGCCGGTCGCCCGCCGGTGACCCGATGGCGGCCACGCCGTTGGACGGTGCGCCGTCCGCGGATGTGCCCACCACCGGACCAGCGCTCACCCCAGGGGACTTCCGGCGAGCCTGCCAGGACTGCCAGTGGAGCCGAGCCTGCTCCATGGCGAACACCGCGAAGACCACGCAGCAGGCGGAGCCCAGAAGTACCGCGAGCAGTGCGACCGGACCGGGCAGGGAGAGCGAGAGGCCGACGGGTATCGCGGGGGTACCGATGGCGAAGCCGGCGAGCAGGGTCCAGACGAATCTCCCCATGCGGTTCCCTTCAGCTGCGTCGTTCGCATCGTCACGCCGTACCGCGGGCAGTCTAATTGACTAACCAGTTACTCTATGACCATGAATCATGTCGACGTGGCGTTCGACGAGTTGGCGGCCGGCAAGTACCTCCTCCTCACCACCTTCCGCCGGGACGGCAGGGCGGTTCCCACCCCGGTCTGGGTGATGCCGGACGGTCGGACGCTGGCCGTGTGGAGTGCTGCGGATGCCGGGAAGGTGAAGAGGATCCGCAATGATGGTCGGGTGATGGTCGGTCCCTGTGACTGGCGGGGCAGGCCGCTCGGCGTCTCGACGCCCGGTTTCGCGGAGGTGCTGGCGCCGGACGCGAGCGCGCATTTCACCGGCCTGATGAAACGCAAATACGGGCTGGTCGCCAGAGTCGGACTGCTCGCAGGCAGACTGCGCGGCGGCTCCGAACGCACGGTGGGAATCCGGATCCGGCTGGACGACTAGACACGTCCGCCCGGGCCGTGGAAAACGGTCTACGAACGCCACCGGCCGTGGTCGGCGAACGGGACCTGGGAGCGGCTGCTCCGGCAGGTCCGGGCCGAAGCGGACACGGTCGGCGGCACCGACTGGGACGTCTCGGTGGACTCCACCATCGTGCGGGCCCACCAGCATGCGGTCGGCGCCCGTACCGATCCGCCGCCGGACCTTGCCCCGAAGGGGGCCGGGCCGGGAGAACACCAGGACGAGACACCGTGGCAAAGCCTCGTCGCCCGCCTGATGGAGGTGGTGCCGGAGGCGAGGGCCTGGGCCGCCCGCGCGGCGGGTTCACCACCAAGATCCATCTGAGCGCGGACGGCCGCTGCCGCCCGCCGTCCCTTGTCGTCAGACCGGGACAGCAGGCGGACTGCACGCAGTTCCAGCCGGTGCTGGAGAAGATCCGTGTCCCGCGGACCGGGCCGGGCAGGCCTCGCAAGAAGCCCGGCAGCGTGGCCGCCGACAAGGCCCACAGCAACGGCCCGTGCCGCGACTACCCGCGCAGACGCTGCATCCGGCACACGGTCCCGGAGAAGACCGACAGCCGCGCCGACCGTCTACGCAAGGGTTCACGCGGCGGGAGGTCGCCGGGCTTCGACGAGGGGCGGTACAAGCGACGCAACACCGTCGAAGCTCAAGCACGCCAGAGCGGTCGCCACTCGCTATGACAAGCGCGGCTACGTCCACCCCGGCCCGGTCACCGCAGCCGCCCTCGTCGTTTGGCTTCGCACGTGATCGACCTGACAAGCTCCAGCAGTGCTGTGACCGCATACGTTCACCGGGTTGGGGATCCGTGACGCCAGGAGCCGAGTTGCTGTCGGAGACGGCTTGTACTCTGCACTCATTCAACGATCACGAACACGGGCATGCGGGCACGAGGCGGACGTCCAGGGGCGGGAGCGCGGGGATTTCGATGAGTGACACCTATCCGATACGAAGCCGCAGACCGGGCCTCTCGGTCGGTGCGCGGATCATCGCCGGGGTCGTCCTCGCCGCGATCGGGGCCGTCGGCGCCTGGCTCCAGCACGACGCTCCCGGCCGGAGTGCGGAGCCGCGTACGGAGTTCACCGCGAACAACCCGCCCGCCGGTCTGCCCACCGCGCTCACCACCGGCCAGCACCTTCGCTGGTCCCGCTGCGCCTCGCCGCCCACCGCGCGCACGGGCTACGACTGCGCCGTCATGAAGACCCCCCTCGACTACCGGAAACCAGACGGCAGGACGATCGACGTCGCCCTGATCCGCCGCAAGGCCACCGGCCCGAACGCCCGGCGCATCGGCTCGCTCGTCCTCAACTTCGGCGGCCCCGGTGTATCCGGCGTGAGCGGATTGCCCGAACGCCTCAACCAGTACAAGCCGCTCCTCGACCGCTACGACCTGGTCTCCTTCGACCCGCGCGGTGTCGGCGCGACCATCCCCGTGCGCTGCGGGAAGACCGCGACCGACACCGGCTACGAGGGGGCCGACGCCTGCGCCGAGCACTCCGGGGCGCTCCTCCCGTACGTCGGCACCTCGCACACCGCGCGCGACCTCGACCTGATGCGTTACCTCCTCGGCGACGAGCGGCTGCACTACTTCGGCGTCTCGTACGGAACGGCGCTCGGCGCGGTCTACGCCCACCTGTACCCGTCGCACGTCGGACGGCTCGTCCTCGAAGCGTCCGTCGATCCGACCGAGGACCTCAACGAGGAGCAGGTGTCGCAGGTCAAGGCGGTCCAGGCGGCGTTCGACCGGTTCGCTGCGCACTGCGCGGCCCGTATCCGCCACTGCCCGACCGGCGATGGGCCCGAGGAGGCCGCGCGACGCATGGCGCGCCTGGCCGGCCGCCTGGAGAAGAAGCCCGCCCCGGCCGGCGGCGGAAGGAACCTCGACGCCGACGACCTCGCACACGCCGTCAGCGACCATCTCGACCTCGGCACAGACGGCTGGCCGGCGCTCGCCAAGGCCCTCACCGCGCTGATCGACCACAACGACGGCGGTCCGCTGAGCGAGGGCGCGGACGACATCGGCTCCGCCGACCGCGCGGCGACCCCCCGCGACAACGGCCGCGCCGCCCGGATCGCGATCACCTGCGCGGACTCCAGCCTGCGCCCTGGCTTCGAACGCCTCGACAGGGACGAGGCCCGCGTCAAAGTCGCCTCGCCCGTCTTCGGCGCGGCCTGGTCCAGCGGCGTCTACCTCTGTTACGACTGGCCGTTCGACGGCGAGCGCGCCACGCCCCAGGTGAACGCCGACGGCGCTGCCCCTGTCCTGGTGGTCGGCGGCACCGGCGACCCGACTACCCCGTATTCCGGCGCCCGCCACATGGCCCGCGCCCTGGGCGACGGTGTCGGCGTGCTTTTGACGGCCGAGGAGGAGGGCCACGGCACATACCCGCAGAACCGCTGCGTCACGGAGGCGGTCGACACATACCTCCGCACGGGCCGCACCCCGGCCGTGGGGACGGTGTGCCGGGGCAGCATGTCCTGAGGCCCGTACGGATCCGCCGGGCGACCGTCGACACGCCGGTTCGTTCGCAGGGGCCCCGGCGTGCACCACCACGCCCTCAGCACGCGCGGGGCAACGGTCCCCGCAACTCAAAGGCGACCGCATGTGGCCCGGAGGCACCCGGGTCCCGGCGTGCCCGGCGCGTCCGCTCGGCGTGGCGAGGACGTGGGAGTCGTCCGGGCGGGTGACCGTACCGTACGGGGACGTAGACAACGACGAAGAAGGAGCACCGCCGCCATGGCCGACTACCGGATCGAGACCGTCCGCACCGGGTACCGGAACTGGACCGCCCGCAACGACCGGGGCGCGGAGGTCCGGATGGCCGCCGCGGACGACGCCGACGCGCAGCCCTCGTTCACCCCGGTCGAGCTGCTGCTCGCGGCGATGGGCGGCTGCGGCGGTCTCGTCGTGGACCGGACCGCGCGGGCCGTGGACCACGACGACCTGCGGATCGTGGTGGAGTCGGTCTCCGGTCCCGAGGACGACGGCCGGGTGGGCCGGATCAGGGTCAGCTACGAGTTCGAGCTGCCGGACAGCAACCCGCGGGCGGCTGAGGTGTTCGCCCGCGGGGTGCGCCTGACGCACGAGAAGTTCTGCACGGTGAGCCGGACCGTGGAGCACGGCGCGCGCGTGGAGGCGGTCCTGCCGGACGGCACGGTCGGCTTCGAGGGCTGACGGCCTCCGTCGGGCTCATTCCTCGATCGCGCCGCCGATCCGGCGCAGATGCCGCCGGAAGGTGTACGAGGGGTCCTCTGCCCGGCCGGCCAGATAGGCGTCGAACCGGGTCTGCGCCCGGAGCGTCTCCCCCGCCCTGATACGACGGGCCTGCTCGCGCTCGGTGCGGAAGAGGGCACGGGCGGCCTCCAGGACGGCGGCCGCGCGGGCGGCCGGCACGAAGAGCACCCCGTCGTCGTCGCCGAACACCACGTCGTCGCCGGTCACCTCGTGGTCGCCGAACCGTGCGGTGCGGAGCGCGTCCGGGTCCCGGGGATCGAGGCGTACGGGTCCGGGCGCGTGGCGTCCGTACGAGAAGACGGGCAGGCCGATCCCGACCAGGTCGGGGGTGTCCCGGTGGAGGCCCCAGACGGCGACCCCGGCGATGCCCGCCGCCTCGGCCTCCAGGACGGCGAGGTCGCCGACGCAGGCCTCGTCGCGGCGGCCGGCGTTGTCGATGACGAGGACGTCGCCGGGCTCGGCGTGGGCGAAGACCTCCAGGAAGACGTCGACGCTGCCGTAGTGGCGCACGGGCAGCGCCCGGCCGGCGAGGCGGCCGCCGGGGACGACGGGCAGGATCCCTGCGGGCGCGGCACGCAGCGGTTCCCCGAGGCGTACGCAGGCGTCGGCGACGAGGGGGGTGGAGAGTTCGGCGAAGTCCTTCAGCATCGGGCGTTCCGTTCTGTGACGGGGCGTACGGCGGCCGGCGGCCGGCGCGATGCTATCGGGCGGTGGCGGACGCGCGGCCCGGCACGGCGGAGGAAGGGGCCGCCGTCCGGAGTGCGGGCGCGACCGGGCGTTCCTACGATGAGGGCAGACACCTCCCGGTCCGTCGGGGGCACCCCACGGAGCACTGTCCGCACGGGATCGGAGAGAGGGACCATGGCCGCAGAGGACGCCGCGCCCCCGGAGCGGGACCCCGGTCTGAAGGCGAACGCGATCGGGTTCGTCGACGCCCTCGTCATCGGGCTCAACTCCACCTCCCCCGCGTACTCCCTCGCGGCCGTCATCGGCCCGATCGTCGCGCTCGCCGGACTCCACGCGCCCGGCGTGATGTTCGCGTCGTTCGTGCCGATGCTGCTCATCGCGTCGGCGTTCTACTACCTGAACAGGGTCGACCAGGACTGCGGCACGACGTTCTCCTGGGTGACGCGGGCCATGGGGCCCTGGGCCGGCTGGCTCGGCGGCTGGGCCATCGCCATGACCGGCGTCCTCGTCGTCGGCTCGCTCGCCGACGTGGCCGTGAGCTTCGCGCTGCTCTCCTGCGGCCTCGACGGCTGGGTGGACAACGCCTTCGTACGCCAGTCGCTCACCGTGCTCCTGATCCTGGTGATGACGGCCGTCTGCGTGATCGGCACGGAGCTGTCGGCGAAGGTGCAGAACGTCCTCATCCTGGCGCAGGTCGTCTGTCTGCTGGTCTTCGTGGGCGCGGCGCTGTACCGGGTCTACGCCGGCACGAGCGCGTACGACTCCGTCGAACCCTCCCTCGGCTGGCTCAACCCCTTCGGCGCGGGAGGCGCGGCGCTGACCGGCGGTCTGCTGCTCGGCGTGTTCATCTACTGGGGCTGGGAGTCGGCGGTCAACCTCACCGAGGAGGTCGAGGACTCGGCGAGCGCCCCGGGCAGGGCGGGCCTCTGGTCGACCGTCATCCTGCTCGTCACCTACGTGTCCGTGGGCTTCGCGGTCGTCGCGTACGCCGGTCCGGCGTTCCTCGCGGAGAACGCGGACGAGGAGGAGTTCCTCTTCGCCCGGCTCGCCACCGACGTGCTGGGCGGCTGGGACTGGGTGCTGCTCCTCGCGGTGGCCACGTCCGCGATCGCCTCCACCCAGACGACGATCATCCCGGCCTCGCGCACGGCTCTCTCGATGGCCAGGCGGCGTGCGCTGCCCGCGTACTACGGCCATGTCAGTCCGCGTTTCCGGACCCCCGACGTCAGTACGTGGTGGGTCGCCGGCATCGCCATCGCCTGGTACCTCGTGGTGAACCGGATCAGCGCCGACGCCCTCCTGGACTCCCTGACGGCGTTGTCGCTGCTCATCGCCTTCTACTACGCGCTCACCGGCGTCGCCTGCGCGGTCTACTACCGGCGGCATCTCCTCGAGAGCGTCCACAACTTCCTGCTGATCGGTCTCGGGCCGCTCGTCGGCGCCGGGCTCCTGACGTGGCTCCTGGTGAGGTCCGTGTCCGACATGGCGGATCCGGCGAACTCGGCCGGCGGTACCTCGTGGTTCGGCCTGGGGCCGCCGCTCGTCATCGGGATCGGCATCGCCCTCGTCGGGGTGCTCCTCATGGTGGTGTGGCGGCTGCGGTCGCCGGCGTTCTGGGCGGAGCGCCCCGGGGTGGCCGACCCCGCCCTGGTCCGTGCCCATACCCGTTCCCATACCCGTGACAGGGAGCGCTGAGATGCCGGTCGTCCTCGGATACGACGAGTCCCCCGGCGCCGCCCGCGCGCTGCGCATCGCGATCGAGGTGGCCGCCGCGTTCGACGAGCGGCTCGTCCTCGTCTACGGCGCGGCGGCGCCCGGCCCCTCGGGCGAGGAGTACCGGTCCCACCACGAGGCCATCCGCCAGGCCGGGCGGGCCGGCTTGCGGCGGGCGGTCGCGGAGGCGGACCTGGCGGGCGTGCCGACCGTCGTCGAGGTGCTCGACGAGAGGCCGGCCCAGGCCCTGATCGACGCGGCGACCCGCCACGCGGCCCGTGTCATCGTGGTGGGCAGCTGGGGCGAGAGCCCGATACGCGGCGCGCTGCTCGGCTCCACGCCCCACAAGCTCCTGCACATGTCGACGGTGCCGGTGCTCTGCGTCCCTCCCGAGGCCTGACGGCGGCGCGGGCGTCCCTCAGTCGAGCCAGAGCGCGCGGACCCGGTCCAGGGGGTCGGCCTCGATCCGGGGCTCGGTGTCCCAGATCATCGTGGCGTGCCCGTCGGGCGTGTACGCCGGCCAGTCGGCGCCCGGGTCCTGGTGGGTCACGAAGGCGACCCATGCCCGGTGCAGGGCGTCGGCGAGCGCGCGCGGCGGCGCCTGACCCGCGACGGCCGGGACGCCTTCGGCGTCGAGGAGGTCGAAGGCGAACGGCAGGTCGAGGCAGTGGACGGCGAGGCCCACGACCGGGGACCGCCAGCCGAACTCGTACAGCCAGGTGGGACGTCTCCGTGCGGCGCGGGCGTCCGCGACGGCGAGGTTCGGGGCACGGAAGGTCGCGTCGGTCAGCGCCTGGCCGAAGAGCCGCTCCGTGCCGCCCTCGGCGTACGACTCGGCGAAGGCGCCGGCCCTGGCGGGATCGAGGCCGAGGCCGCCGAGCAGCACGGGCAGGGGCGGCCCCCCGGGGCCGGGCGCGGGGAACATCGTGAACTCGTGCGCGGTGAAACCGAGCATCAGCGGTACGTCCGCGCCCGCCTCGCCCGTCGTCAGCGCCTCGAGGGCGGGTACGGGGATCAGCTCGCCGTCGGCGAAGGGGGCGAGGGCGAGCATCGGCGGCAGGCCCTCGCGGTCCGGGCCCGGCTCGGCCAGGCGGTCCTGGAGGGCGAGCAGTTCGTCGTCGCCGAGGTCGCGGAGGGCCGTGACGGTGGCGGGCACGCCGGTGCGCGAGGTGAGGAGCCGGGAGGCGGCGCGGGAGGCCTCGGGGCCGTCGGGGCGCGGGACCGCGCCGGAGACGGACAGCGCGCCGCGGAACAGGCCCCGGGCGGCGGGGACGGCGAGCAGGGTCTGTACGGCGCCGCCACCCGCGGACTGCCCGGCGACGGTGACCTTGGCGGGATCGCCGCCGAAGGCCGCGATGTTGTCCCGCACCCACTCCAGGGCGGCGATCCAGTCCCGTACGCCCCGGTTGTCGGGGGCGCCCTCCAGGTGCAGGAAGCCCTCGATGCCGAGCCGGTAGCCGAGCGAGACGAGCACCACGCCGTCCCGGTTGAACGCGGCCCCGTCGTACCAGGGACTGGCTGCCGAGCCGGCGACGTAGCCGCCGCCGTGGATCCACACGAGGACGGGCAGGGCTGCGGCCGGGTCGGCGTCGGGGGTGAAGACGTTGAGGTTGAGCACCCCGGCACCCGGGACGGAGGGTTCGGGGATGGTGGTGACCTCGGCGAAGGGGCGGCGCTGTGCCGTCGGCCCGTACGCGAGGGCGTCCAGCGGCTCCGACCACGGCTCCGGCGGTACGGGGGCGGCGAAGCGCAGTTCGCCCACGGGCGGCCGCGCGTACGGGATGCCCAGGAAACGAAGGCTGCCGTCGGCGCGCCGCTCCCCCCGTACGCGCCCTCGGGCGGTGACGACGGTGGTGCCGGAGGTGCTCATGGGTCGCTGCTCCTTCTGCGCGGGGGCACGGGGCCGGGGAAGGAGCCTGTCACCCATTACTTACACGTGTCAACGATGTGGCGCGGCCGCCCGGCCGACGCGGGGGCCGTGGGGGGCACCCCTCCGTGGAGCGCCGGGCCGAGCACGGACGGTGCCCGGCCGGCCGCGTCACGGACGCCTACGGCTGAACGTCCTCCTCGGGGACGGGCGTTCCCTGGTGGTAGTACATCCGCAGCCGCGAACCGTCGGGCGCTCCGGGGGCGCGGCGCCAGAGCGAGCTGCGCCGGGCCCGGTGGCCGTCGCGGAGCGTCTCGTACGTGAGGTGGACGAGACCGGGGGCGAGCAGCACTCCGGTGAAGCCCTCCGGTTCGTAGCGCGTGCCATCCTCGTCGCTGCCGGCCATCTCCGGCAGCGCGGCCAGCATCTCCTC
This sequence comes from Streptomyces sp. NPDC058664, assembly GCF_042716635.1. Taxonomy (NCBI): domain Bacteria; kingdom Bacillati; phylum Actinomycetota; class Actinomycetes; order Kitasatosporales; family Streptomycetaceae; genus Streptomyces; species Streptomyces sp. NPDC058664. The sequence goes on from NZ_JBHXRW010000068.1 coordinate 14,812, forward strand.
GTAGGTCCAGCGCCGGCCGGAGGCGCCGACCTCGACGAACTCGGGGTCGAGCAGCTCCGCGGCGAGCGCCCGGGAGAGGCGTACCTCCGGGTCCAGAAGGCGTAGTTCGCCCGCGACCGCTTCGGCGACCGCGGGGTCCTGGAAGTCCTGAGAGCTGTGGTGATGCCTGAACGTCATGGGGGCATCGTGCCCGTGGAATCCACCGGCCGGCCAGGAATTCCTCCCCGGCCGACCGGTCGCGTGGACATCTGCGGATGACCGCGGACGGGATTCGGCGGGGCGTCAGCCGCCGGACTTCTTGGCGTAGTCGCCGAAGCCGGTCCAGTCGAGAACGACACAGGCGTCGTCGCCCACGACCCAGGCGTCGTGACCCGGCGTGACCTCCATGAAGTCGCCGGGCCCGAACTCGGCCGACTCACCGTCGTCCATGACGACGTTCAGCCGGCCGCTGACCACGTAACCGACGTGCGAGGACTGGCAGCTGTCGGTGCCTGCGATCGGCTTGACGTGCTGGGACCACTTCCAGCCCGGCTCGAACACGGCACGGCCGACCGGGCCTCCTGTACTGGTGAGCAGGTCGAGCCTGCCCTTGCCGTCCTCGAAGGGACGGGTCTCGTCCGCTGAGTCGAAGCTCTTTCGTACGATGCCGACCATCATCCGCTCCCGGCAGTGGAGAGGTGGGCCCCGAGTCCACTTCCAGGCTACGCCGGGATGCCGTCGGCCACCGCGCAGGCCGAGCGACGCGGTCCGCGTTCGCCCACCCTCGTCCGCCCTCGTTCGCCCCGGTGGGAACTTTCGCCGAACGGAGACGGAACAGAGATCGACGTTTGGCGGTTCCGCGCATATCCCGGAACTCAAATTTGTGCACATCCCTTATGGGGCAGACCTACACATAAAGGCCAGATAAGCGCACAATGAAACAGCGGCACCATTCGCCGCAACTGCGGTCAGACTTGCATGACGCCAGAAGGAGGCGAGTCGTATGGCCGACGTTTCCCACCGCCCTGGTGATATCGCGGGGCACCCCGATGCGCCGGAAATGCGGGACCGATATGCCCGTATGCTCCAAACCCGAGGTGTCGCGGCTGTCGAGGAACTCGTGATCCTCGCCGGCATCTACGCCGCGATCTCCGCGTGGACGGTCCACTTCTCCGCAACCCAGCCCTCGCTGGCCATCACCAACCTGGTCGTCGGTATCGCCCTCGCAGTCCTCGGCCTGTGCGCGTCGATGGTTCCGGAGCGGTCGCAGGACCTGAACTTCGTCGTCCTGCTGATGGGCGCGTGGCTGATCATCGCCCCCTGGGTGGTCGGACAGAGCCCCGACACCGGCACCATTCTCAGCAACGTGATCACCGGCGCGTGCGTCTGCCTGTTCTCCCTCACGGCCGGCGGACTGCTCATGAGCAAGAGAAGGACATGACGTCCTGATCCTCTGCCTGAACGGCGGCCCCTCCACCCCCCGGAGGTGCCGCCGTTCACCGTGTTCCGCTCCGGAACGGCCACTGCCCGGTAACGAATTGACCCACACGGTTTCAGCCACATAAGTTCTGCGTAAAGCTTGCTCCACGGGGACAGGCTCCCGCTCGCACACCCGGTCCTTGGGGGGACAAAGTGAACTGGTACCTCGACGCTCTCAAGAAGTACGCAGTCTTCAGCGGTCGCTCGCGCCGCAAGGAGTACTGGATGTACACCCTGTTCAACGTGATCGCGGTCGCCATTCTCGCGGCCATCGATTTCGCCCTCGGCATCTACCCGGCGCTCACCGCCATCTACGTCCTGGGCGTCTTCATCCCGTCCCTCGCCGTCACCGTGCGCCGACTGCACGACACGGGCCGCTCGGGCTGGTGGTACTTCATCTCCCTCGTCCCGTTCGTCGGCGGCATCGTCCTGCTGGTCTTCACCTGCCTCGACGGTGAGGGCCACGACAACGCCTACGGCGCGAACCCGAAGGCGTCCCAGGCCTACTGAGCGGCCTGCTGAACCGTGTGAAAGGCCCCCGGAGGGAATTCCCCTCCGGGGGCCTTTCGCATGCCCGTCCTTCTGGAGGCCTTCACGCGCCCGTCCCTCCGGGGGCCTTTCACGTGCCCGCGCGAAGGATCCGTCACGGGACCCGCATAGAGCCGGTACGGCGCGTTCGCCCGGACCGCCTTGTGCAGGATGGCGCACGACCCCGGTCCGTGACCGCGCCTAGCCTCGCCGCAACGGCACCAACGAGGGGTGGCACCACCGGTGAACTGGCACATCCACGACTACCGCGAGAGCGATCTCGCCGCTGTCGTCCATCTGATCGACACGACCGCCGAGCTCGGCCAGGAGTCCGTGTTCTCCCTGGCGGAGTGCATCGGAGCCCTGACCACCCGCCAGCCGGCCGTGGTCGCCGTCCACCAGGGCGCGCCGATCGGAGCGGCGCTCGCCTGCGTCTCCGGCGAGCGCGCCTGGGTCATGCGGATCGCGATCTCCTCGGCCTGGCGCGGCCGCGGGCTCGCCAGCGCTCTCCTCGTGGAACTGGAACGGCGGCTCGTCGCCGCCCGGGTCGGGCGGATCGCGTACGTCCTGCCGGAGGAGGAACTCGTCGGCGAGGGGCTCCTGAACGCCGGGTACACGCGCCAGCCCGCCGTCGCGTACTTCGAGAAGGTGGAGCCGCTGCACGGGCCCGCCGCCGGGCTCCTCGACGAGCTGGGCGGGCGGCTGCTCCCCGGCGACCTGTGGGCCAAGGTCGCCGGGATGGAGCGGGAGAAGGACCTGATCGAGCGCCGGGTGGTGCTGCCGCTCGCCGAGCCCGAGCGGGCGGGCCGGCACGGCGTGCGGCCGCCGCGCGCGGTCTGCCTGTTCGGTCCGCCGGGCACCGGCAAGACGACGTTCGCGCGCGGCATCGCCTCCCGCCTCGGCTGGCCGTTCGTGGAGATCCTGCCGTCCCGCCTCGCCGACGAGGGGAACCTCGCCGCCGCCCTGCGGTCCGCGTTCGCGCGGATCGCCGAGCTGGAGCGGGTGCTCGTCTTCATCGACGAGGTCGAGGAGATCGCCCCGGTGCGCTCGGAGCCCGCGCAGCCCGGGGGCATGCACGGGGTGACGAACGAACTCCTCAAGCTCATACCGGGTTTCCGGGAGCGGGACGAGCGGCTGCTGGTCTGCGCGACCAACTCGATCCGCTCCCTCGACCCGGCCTTCCTGCGCCCGGGACGCTTCGACTACCTCATCCCGATCGGCACGCCGGACAAGGCGGCGCGTGCGGCGATCTGGGCCCGGTACACGGACGGCCGCGCGGACGTCGACATCGACGAACTGGTGCTGGCGAGCGAGCTGTTCACGCCCGCCGACATCGAGCACGCCGCCCGGATCGCCGCCCAGTCCTCCTTCGAGCGTGATCTGCTCGCGGTCGGCGGGCGGGGCGGCGAAGGACCGGCACCGGGGGCGAGCACCGCGGACTATCTGGAGGCCATCGGGGAGTGCCGTCCGACGGTCACTCCGGAGATGGTCGAGCAGTTCGCCTCGGACATCACGACACACGCCCGGACCTGAGGGCGAACTCCTTTCGGACCGCGTCCAGTTCGGTCCGGGAGGGCGGCTGGGCGCCGGCCCGGGAGACGGTCACGGCCGCTGCCGCGCCCGCTCTGCCCAGCAGCCCCGCGAGGTACTCGGCGCCGAGCGAGCCGAGGGCTTCCCGGCCCTGCCCCGCGAGGGTGTCGAGGACGGCGGACATGAAGGAGTCGCCCGCGCCGACCGTGTCCACGACGGAGACCGGGAGCGCGTCCGCGGTGACCGTCTCCCGCCGGGTGACGGCGAGCGAGCCTTCGGCGCCCCGGGTGACCAGGACGACGGCGGGTCCGAGGGTGAGCCAGCGGGCGGCGACCGTGTACGGGTCCTCGCCGGGGTACAGCCAGGCCAGGTCCTCGTCGCTCGCCTTGACGAGGTCGCTGAGGGCGACGCAGCGCTCGACGCGCGCGACCGCCCCGGCGTGGTCCCCCATCAGTTCGGGCCGTACGTTGGGGTCGTAGCTGACGGTGGCCCGGTCCCGGAGCCGCGCGGTCTCGGCGAGGACGGTGTCGGCGCCGGGCGCGGTGACGGCGGCGATCGAGCCGATGTGCACATGGGCGGGCGTGAGGCCCGCCGGTGCGCCGGAGGCCAGCGTCCAGGCGATGTCGAAGGTGTAGGTGGCCCGGCCCTGGGCGTCGAGTCCGACGACCGCCGACGGGGTGCGTGCGGGGGCGCCGCCGACCGCCACCCGTACGCCCGCCTCGCGCAGATGGGCGTCGATCAGCCGTCCGTCGGGGTCGTCGGCGAGCTGGGTGAGCAGGGTGACGTCCCGGCCGAGGCGGCCGAGGCCGTGGGCGACGTTGGCGGGGCTGCCGCCCGGGTGGACCCGGTCGGCGGCGCCGGAGCCCGCCGGGGCGCGGACGATGTCGGCGACGCACTCGCCGATCACCAGGAAGGACATGGGTCAGAGCTCCTTGGCGTAGGTGTCCTGGTAGCCGGCCCGGCCCCCGAAGACGTTCGGTCCGACGTGGCCGTCACGGTGGGTGGCCGCCGTGCCGGTGTGGTCGATGATCCGGTTCCCGTCGGGGAAGACCTCGACACGGGTGCCCCGGTGGACGATCCGCAGATGGTACGTGGTGCCGTGCGAAAGCCGTGACGATCCCGGTGATCAGGCCGTACCGCTCGCCGCGCTGGGCGGGGAGGACGCGGGCGCCCGCGTCGGGCCGGCAGCCGAGCTCGTCGATCACGGCCAGGGCGCCCGTCGCGTCCCGTCCGGGACGGCCGCGCCGGAGCGGTCGTCGGGGACGAAGGAGACGGCCGTGCGCGGCACCTCGCCCGGCGGGCGGCGTCGCTCATGGTGACACCGCGGGCGCTGCGACCCCTGGCCGTCGCCACGACGGCCTTCCCCTGTCAATATCTTGTTCGCATCGGGATGCCGCCGGAGTCGCCGGTGGTGTCGGCGGCAGGGGTGAGGAGATCTCCGGTGGAGACGGTGGACACGGTCGAGGGGCTCGCGGTCATGGCGTTCGCCGACGGGAAGGAGCTGGAGGCCTGGCTGGAGCGGCACCACGGGGACACCCCCGGCATCTGGCTGCTGCTCGCCCGCAAGGGCTCGGACCTCGCCTCGCCGAACGCGGACGAGATCCTCGACGGCACCCTGATCTACGGCTGGATCACCGGTAAGCGCAAGGCGCTCGACGAGCGGTCCTACCTCCAGAAGATCACCCCGCGCCGGCCGCGCAGCCTCTGGTCCCAGGTCAACGTGCGACAGGTGGAGGCGCTCACCGCCGCCGGCCGGATGCGCGAGCCGGGCCTCGCCGAGGTGCGGGCGGCGCGGGCCGACGGACGGTGGGAGGCCGCGTACCCCTCGCAGAAGGACGCGAAGGTGCCGGACGATCTCGCGGCCGCCCTGGCGGCGGAGCCGCGGGCCGCCGCGGCCTTCGACGCCCTCGGGAAGACCGACCGCTACCTGGTGATCCTCGGCCTGCTGCAGGCCCGCACCGCGAAGACCAGGACGGCCCGCCTCGAACGGGCGGTGGCGGCGCTGACGGCCGGCGAGCCGCCGCGCTGACGGGCCCGGGGCGCGTCAGGCGCGGCGGCGGTACAGCACCTGGTGGGCGTCCCACTCCACGAAGGAGTCGGCGTACTCCAGGCCGACGGCCTCCAGGAGCCTGCGGGAACGGTGGTTCTCCTGCTGGGTGACGGCGACGACGCTCGGCGTTCCCCTCAGGGTCAGCGCGACGACGGCGCCGACCGCCTCCCGCGCGTAGCCCCTCCCCCAGTGCTCGGGCAGGAACTGGTACGACAGTTCCGTCTCCCCGCCCCGCGCGGCGGGCTCCACCGAGACCAGGCCGAGCACGGCACCGTCCTCGGCCCGGACGACGACGTGGAAGCCGGCCGCCCCGACGATCCGGCGCCGCCGGATGCGGATGACGGTCTCGATGACGGGCCCGCCGAGGTGGCGGCGCACCTCGGGGTCGGTCCACAGACGGGTCACGGCGTCCAGGTCGGAGTCCCGGACGGGCCGCAGGAGCAGCCGCCCGGTGGTGAGTGGCCCGTCGGGGCCGGCCGGGGCGGGGGCGGGGTGCGGGGGGAGGGCCACGCCCCCGATCATCTCAGGGTCCCTGGGCCCTGGTCCCATCGACTCGGGGTCCCGGGGGTCCTAGATCCATCGGCCGACGGAGGTTCGGTTCCGAGGCCGAGGCACGGTCCGCCCCGCACGGCCACGATGAGCGTCATGCGAATCGGAATTCTCGGCACAGGACATGTGGGACAGGCACTCGCGGCGGGGTGGGCGCGGGCCGGCCATGACGTGGTCCTCGGGTCGCGGCGACCCGACGACCAGGAGCTGCTGACGGAACTGAAGGAACTCACGGCGGCGGGGGTACGGATCGACGGCTCCGCGGCCGCCGCCGCGCACGCCGAAGTACTGGTGAACGCCACCCCGGGCACGGCCTCCGTGGCCCTGCTCGCCACCATCGGGGCGCCCGCGCTCGCGGGGAAGATCGTTCTCGACGTCGGGGTCGGCTTCCTGGAGGACGGGTCGCTCTCGCATCCGCTGGTCAGCCTCGGCGAGGAGATCCAGCAGGCGTTCCCCGAGGCGCGGGTGGTGAAGACGCTCTGCACGATCGACCGGAAGGTGATGGTCGCGCCGGACTCCCTGGAGGGCCCCGCCACGGTGTTCCTCTCGGGCGAGGACGCGGCGGCGAAGAAGACGGTACGCGGCCTGGTCACCGACCTCGGCTGGGCCGACGAGGCGCTGCTCGACCTGGGCGGCATCGCCACGGCGCGGGGCCAGGAGCACTTCGCCCTGCTCTTCATCGGGATCGCGGCGGCGACCGGCACCTACGAGTTCGGCATCCGGGTGGTCCTCCCCGCCTCGGGCGGGAGCGGCCTCGATCACTAGGGGCGGTGCGACGCGGCGGCGCTACCCCTCGCCTGCGGTCGCCAGGGCGGTCCTGATCGACGGCCAGTCCGGGGCCGTCGGCGCGTACGTCTCTTTCGCCGTGGCGATGTCCTTGTAGCCGCTGGAGGTGACCACGCACACCACCGGGCCGTCGCTCTCGTGCGGCGGCCCGTACGTGCGCAGGGCGGCGAGGCCGGCGGCGGCGGAGGTCTCGCACCAGATGCCTTGCGACGCCAACTCCGCTCGGGCCGCAGCCATCTGATCGTCCGTCACCGTATGAGCCGCTCCTCCCGTGGCGCGGATGGCGAGGACGCCGCGATAGCTGTTGACCTCGCAGTCGATGGCGTACGCGGTGGTCGGGCCGACGGGCACCCGTGCGACGGGACGGCCGGTGCGGAGCGCCTCCGTGAGGGCGCCGGCGGCGGCGGGCTCGGCGGCGTACATGCGGGGGACGGAACCGGTGACCCCGAGGCGTACGAGCTCCTGGAAGCCCTTGGCCACGCCGAAGAGCAACTCGCCGTACCCGGTGGGGAGATGCACCGCCGCCGGGGCACGGCCCAGGTCGAGGGCGATCTCGTACGCGATGGTCTTGTACCCCTCGGGCCCGAAGGGGTGACCGGTGTGGGCGGTGTCCGTGACGCTGCTGACGCTCTGGAAGCCGAGTTCGTCGACCATCCGCCGCATCAGGGGCCGTACCGACGCGTACGGGACGGTCAGCACCGTCGCCCCGTAGGCACGGACGTGGGAGGCGACGGCGGGCGGCGCGTCGGGGGAGGTGAACACGGCGCAGGGCAGTCCCGCCCGGGCCGCGTACGCGGCGGCCGCCGCGCCGTGGTTCCCGGACGAGGAGACGACGATGCCGCGCGCGCCCGAGGCGACCGCGGCGCTGACGGCGACCCGGGTGAGGCGGTCCTTGTGGCTCCAGGTCGGGTTCCGGGACTCGTCCTTGATCCAGACGCCGTCGCGGAGTCGGACCAGCGGGGTGTTGCCCTCGCCGAGACCGGGTGCGGCGAGCGGCGGCAGCAGCGGGGCCCACCGCTCCAGACCGTGGGCGGCGGGGCGGCCGAACAGGTCGGCGGGGACCTCGTCATAGGCGTAGTCGATGTCGAGCGGGTACGCCACCTCGCCGGTGGAGGTCACCGGACAGCCCCGGGTCAGCGGCGGCCAGAGCGGGTGGCGCACGGACGGGTCGGCGAGCGAACGCTGGGCGAGGGCGAGCGAGGTCACGGTGGGTCTTTCGGGTGCGGAGGGAGGGCGGGCGCGACGGTTCCCGATGAGCGGCGGGCCTTGGTGGGCGCGCCGCTCAGTCGGCCATGCGTCGCGTCAGGGCGGCCAGCGCTCCGGGGCGGCGGCCCGGGACCCGTTGCCTGAGGGCGATGAGGGCGGGGCCGAGGGCGCGGGCCCGCGCCGGGTCGCCGATCCGCTCCCACTGGTGGTGGGCCCGGTCCACGGCACCCTCGACGTCGGGGTCGTCCGTCCGCTGCCGCAGACCGAGCCGGGCCTCGGCGGCGGCGAGCCACAGTTCGCAGCTGCGGGCGGGTTCCCCGGCGAGGCGGGCGAGATCGGCCCGTACCTCCATCCAGTGGACGGCCTCCCCGGACCGGGGCCCGTGGCGGCGGAGGGCGTCGTGCTCCCAGGCCGCGGCCACCGCCGCCGCCTCCCCGTGCCGGCCGGCCATGGCGGCGGCCAGGATCGCGGGGTGCGGGTCCTGCGCGGGAACCGGGGCGGGCGTGGGGGCGGGGGCCAGGAGTCGCGCCTCCGGTACGGCCGAGGCGGCGTGCGCGGCGGACTCCGCGTGGAGGGTGGCGTACGGGAGCCGGGCGCCGGAACGCCAGAGCTCCGCCCAGGACCGCAGGTACCCGGGGGTCAGGGGCTCCCCCTTGCGCGGGGCGGGGGCCACCCGCCCGTAGAGGAGGGGCCCGGGCCCGAGGTGCAGCAGGTCGGGTGTGGTGGCGAGGCGTTCCCACACGGCGGGGTCCGCCGCGAGGTCGGCGACGACGGTCGTGGTGCCGGGGGCCCGTACGGCGAGTTCGCCGGCGAGCCAGTGCCACGGAAGCGCCGTGTAGCGGAGGGTCGCCGGGGTGGTGCGGGCGAGCGCCAGGTGGGGCAGTTGCTGCCGGCGGTCGAGATGGAGCTGCCCCGCGAGGCAGACCACCAGCGGGCCGGGGCTCGCGGCGGCGGCGCGCAGCCGGGTGAGGACGGTCTGCGGGTCGAGCGGGTCGGCGAGTTCGACGACGGTGGCGGTGGTGGTGCCGGTGAGGGCCCCGGGCGGCACGGCGGCGAGGGCCGGCAGGACGGACGCGGCGTCCATCACGCGCCCCCGCCCGGCGGGCGCGGCCGCGAGCAGGACGGCGGTGCCGATGACGGCGTGGGCGGCGGCGGTGGCGGCGGTGGCGGCGGTGGCGACCGCGCCGACGGCGGCCCGGGGGCCTGCGGCGGCGTGGACGCCTGCGCCGGTGGCGGCATGGGTGCCGACGCCGGGGCCCGTGCCGGTGGCGGCGCCTCCCGCCGTGCCCGTACGTGTCTCACGGGGCGTGCTCACACCTGCCGCACGCCCCTCCCACGTCCCATCCGCAGCCGCTCCACGCGCCTCGGACACCACACCCGTACCTGCCGTAACTACTGTTCCCGTCGCGCCCGTTCCCGTTCTCGTACCCGCCCCGCCCGTGACCGCCGTACGCGTGTCCACCGTGCCGATTCCGTCGTCGTTCACCACCCCAGCACCGTAACGCCTCATGTCACCCGCCCTCCCCGCCGGGCCTTTGGCATATGCCAGAAGCACCACCGGATCGAGTGTTGCCAAACCTCTTACGAGCTCTCCCGCGCTGTGCAACAGTCGTATCCGGGCCTTCCCTTCACACCTGGCCTGGCCGTGCCGCGCCTGTATCGGAGTACGACATGCCGTCCCCTCTGTTCGCGGACCGCCCCGCCCAGCAGCCGCAGCCGGGCGCGGTGGACGCGCTGATCTCACAGACCCGCCGCCTGCGCGGCGAGCTCGTCGCCGTGGGCCTGGACACCGTGGTGGACGACGACGACCCCCGGCAGCGCTGGCAGCGCGCCCTCTGTGACCTCGCGGTCCACCAACTCGACGATTTCGGCGCCCACTTGGGTCAGCTCCGCGCGGGCGTCCCGGAGCAGGCCACTCCCGAGTCGAGTACCGGCACCGACGCCTCCACCGATACCGGCACCGACACCGACACGGCCTTCCCCCCCGACCCCGGCACCGCGTACGGCGAGAGCGCCCCGGCGCGCACCGGCTCACTGCTCTCCCGTGTCGGCAGCGCCGAGTGGAACCTGCTCACCGACGAGGTCAGCTGGTCCGAAGAGCTGTTCCAGATCTTCGGACGTACGCGCGAGAGCGGCCCGATGTCGCTCGACGAGATGCCCACGATGGTCTTCGCCGAGGACCAGGGCCTCCTCCAGAGCATGGTGACGGACTGTCTGATCGACGGGAAGCCGATCGACGGCGAGTTCCGGATCGTGCGGACGGACGGACGGGTGCGCACGGTGCACATGACGGGCGAGCCCGTCCTCGACGCCGACGGCTGCACCGCCTCGATGTGGGCCGTCCTCCGCGACGTCAGCGAACTGCGGCGCAGCGAGCGGGCGGTCCGCGAGAGCCGGGACAACCTGGAGCGCAGCCGCCGCATCGAGCAGACCGAGCGCCGGGTCGCCGTCGAGCTCCAGGAGGCGGTGCTCCCGCCGTGGCGCGGCTCGCTCCGCTTCGCCCACGACGGCCCCGCCCCGCTCGACGTGGCCGCCCACTACCTCCCGGCCGCCAGCACCGGTCTCATCGGTGGCGACTGGTACGACGCGCTGGCCCTGCCCGACGGCGACGCGCTGCTCACCGTCGGCGACCTGACGGGTCACGGGGTCGCCGCGACCTCCTCGATGGCCATGCTCCTGGGCGCGCTGCGCGGCATGGCGGTCGCGGGGATCCGCCCGGCCGCCCTGATGGGTCACCTCAACCAGCTCCTGGAGACCTCCGTCCAGCCCGCGCTCGGCAGTGCGATGTGCTGCCGTTACGACCCGGTCGCCCAGACGCTGGCCTGGGCGCAGGCCGGACACCCCGCCCCCCTGCTGTTCCGCGACGGGACGGGGCACGTCCTGCGCCGCCCCGAGGGTGTGCTCCTCGGGGCGACGACCGGGGCCGTGTACGGCGAGGCCGAGACCCGACTGCTCCCCGGTGACCTGCTCGTCCTGCACACCGACGGGCTGACCCGTGGCAGCGGTACGGGCGATGACACGGGCGCGCGACGGCTGCTCGCCCTCGGCCGCCGGCTCTCCGGGGCGCGGGACGCCCAGGACGGTGTGCGTGCGGTGGTCGAGGAGTTCGGCGAGGAACGGCGCGCGGACGACGCCTGTGTGATGGTGGTCCGGGTCGGACGCTGACGGCGCGCGAACGGTCCGGGGTCGGGCACCGGCCCCGTGCGGTGGTGCGGTGGAGTCGGGTACCGGCCGTACCGGTCAGACGCCGGCCGTGCGTGGCTGCCGGGGCCGGAGGGCACCGGCGGTGGGCCGGACGCGGACCGTACGCGGGTGGCCCTGGCCGGCCGTCGTCCCCTGCCGGTCCTTCCCGCTCACGCCTGCCCCGTCCTCGGCCGGTTGACCGGTGACCTCGGCAGGACCTCGGCGATCTCCTCGCGCAGGTGCTCGATCTTCGTGTAGCCGGCGTACTGCCCGGTGAGCCGGTACATCTCCCGCAGCCGGTCCCAGGTGCGATGGGACGAGGTCTTCCCCATGGAGATCAGGGCGAGCCGGGCGTACCGGTCGGCCTGCTCCGGGTCGTCGGCGATGAAGCAGGCCGAGGCGAGCGAGATGTGGTCGAAGAGCTTCGAGCGGTCATGGCCGTCGCTCCGCAGTTCGATCGCCAGCCTGGCGTGGCGCTGGGCGGGGACCGCGGCGGTCGGGTCGTGATCGGCGAGGGTGCGGTAGGCGAGTGCCTGCATGCCGTGCATGTCGGCCTCGTCGAAGTTCTGCATCCAGCTCGGCGTCTGCTCGTCGCGCCGGTCGGACACGAACAGTTCCTCGGCCTCGCCGAGGGTGCGGCGCATGGCCTGCCCGCGGCCCATCGAGGCCTGTGCCCAGGCCTCGATGGTGTGGAACATGGCCTGGGTCCGGGGCAGCACCCGCTCGCCCGAACCGTCGATGGCCAGCTTCATGAGGTCGAGGGCGTCGTCGGGCCTGCCCAGATGCACCATCTGCCGGGCGGCGCGGGACAGCGCCTCGCCGGCCCGGGGCCGGTCGCCGCCCTCGCGGGCCGCGTGGGCGGCGATCACGAAGTACTTCTGCGCCGTGGGTTCGAGGCCCACGTCGTGCGACATCCAGCCGGCGAGGACGGCGAGGTTGGCGGCGACCCCCCACAGGCGCCGCTGGAGGTGGTCGGCGTGGCGGTAGGCGAGCATGCCGCCCACCTCGTTGAGCTGGCCCACCACGGCCTTGCGCTGGAGGCCGCCGCCCCGGGAGGCGTCCCAGCGGCGGAACACCTCCACCGAGTGCTCCAGGGCCTCGATCTCCTGCGACCCGATGGGGGCGGCCTCGTAGCGGTCGAACCCGGCGGGATCGGCGTGGAGGGGATCGATGTCCCGCTGGGGGGTGGACCGGCGTGCGGGGTCGGTCTGCAGCCAGTCGTGCATGGCGTTGCTGAGTACGGAGCCGGCGGCAAGCGCGGCACCCGCGCCCACCAGGCCGCGTCGGTTGAGCATGAGGTCCATTCCCGTGAATTCGGTGAGGACCGCCGCCGTACGATCGGGTGCCCAGGGCAGCCCGTCAGGGTTCTCCGTCTTCCTGACGTCCTGCCGTTTCCCGGCGCGCCCGTGTCGTACGAACCCGAGGTCCTCGATGGTCACGACACGGCCGAGTCGCTCGGTGAACAGTGCTGCCAGCACCCGGGGGACGGGATCGCGCGGGGTCTCACCGCGGTCGATCCAGCGCCGGACCCGCGAGGTGTCGGTCGCCAGCTGGGGGTGGCCCATGGCCGCCGCCTGCCGGTTGACGAGTCTCGCGAGTTCGCCCTTGGACCAGCCGGCCAGGCCGAACAGGTCTGCCAGGCGGGTGTTGGTTTCTCCGGTCACGTCTAAGCCCCCAGGTTCTCGGCTGAGTTGACAGTAACCCCCTGTCATAGGGCTGGCGACTATTCGCCAGGGTTCGCCAGGGTGCGCCCGATGTTCCGCCACCCGCGACCGGGTGTCAGGTAGGAACGCGCCACCCCGCCCCGCCGACCGGCCCTCATTCCCCAGGGTGCGGACCGGGGGCGGGCGGGGCGACGCACGCAACTCGTCGGCACACGAAGGGATCTGTCACCTCCATGTACACAGCATCGTCCTCCGTGTCCGCCCCGCCCCGGCCGCAGCACCGCATCGTCCCGGCCGGCGTCGGACCGTACCTCGCTCCCGCCCCGCAGGCCGTCCGGCCGCGGCGCTGGACAGGAGGCACCGGCACCCAGCCGATCAGCGGAAGAATCGACCTGTCCGGCCCCCAGGGGGCGCAGCTGAAGAAGGCGATCGCCTCCGTCCACCGGATCTGCCCGGAGTTCAACCCGGTGCAGGTGCTGCGGCGCAGCGGTCGTTCCGTACTGATCGTCGGGACGACCGGGCGGACCACGGCGGTCGCGAAGTGTTTACTGGACCACTCCCCCGCGTGGGTCGAGCGGTTCCAGCACGAGATAGCGTCCTACCGCTCCTTCGTCCGCCACCGTCCACCGGTGCGGGCGCCGAGGCTGATCGCGGCGGACCCGGAGAACTGCACGCTGGTGATCGAGCGGATGCCCGGACGGGCGGCGGCACTGTCGCGCCACCCCGTCGAGGCGCCGCCCCGGGCCGACGTGCGGGCCGCGCTCGGCGCGATCGCCCGGCTCAACGCCTGGCGGCCGCCGGCCGGTACCTTCGACGCCCCGCTGGACTACGGCACCCGGATCGCCCGCTACCACGAGCTCGGGCTCTTCACCGACCGGGACCGGGACGACCTGCAGAAGCTGCTGCACGGTCTGGCGCACGCGGGCGGCCGTCAGGGCATGGGGCAGTTCTGTCACGGTGACGCCCTGCTCTCCAACATCCTGCTCTCCCCCACGGGGCCGGTCCTCGTGGACTGGGAGCACGCGGGCTGGTACCTGCCCGGCTACGACCTGGCGACACTGTGGGCGGTGCTCGGTGACGCGCCGCTGGCCAGGCGCCAGATCAGCGGGCTCGCCCAGCAGGCGGGTCCGGCCTCCCGGGACGCCTTCCTGGTGAACCTGATGATCGTGCTGACGCGGGAGATCCGTACCTATGAGACGGCGGTGCAGCGCACGATGAAGGAGGCCCCGCCGGCCGGTTCCGCACCGGTGCCCACGGGGGCGCTCGCCCCCGGCGAGGAACAGCGGCTGCTCCTGAGGCGGCTGCACGACGACTGCGCCATGGCACGGCGGGCCGTGCGCGCGGCGGTCGGGACACGCTGAACGGGCGGACCCGACCGACGGAACGGGGGGTGCGCCGTGCGCCCGGTGCCGACACACCGGGACGCGGCGCACCGGCACGACCGCCTCCGGGCGTCTTCCGGTTCCGCCCCCGGGACCGGGCCAATGGTCCACTCCACTGACGCGTCCCAGGCGGGGGGCCCGTCTTCGCGAAACTCCGCCAGATGGCCTCCATTCCCGCTCTGACGTGGGAACTTCCGCGCGTGTGGGCGTGATTGACGGATCGTCCGGGAGCCGATACCCCTGTACGGGTCCGGTCCCGCACGCCCCCGTGTCACCCCCGCCCCTGGAGGCTGCCTTGCTCCGTTCCGCGTCCCCCGGACGTCCGGCGTCCGCTCGTCTCCCCGGAGCCGTGGGCGCGCTCGCGTCCGCCGCCCTGCTGCTCCCCCTGCTCTCCGCCGCGCCTCCGGCCGGTGCCGAGGCGCCCGATCCAAGCTCCCTCCAGGGGCAGTTCGCGCGGGCGGCCGCGCGCCACGGCGTGCCGGAGAGCGTGCTCCTCGCCGTCTCGTACCTCCAGTCGCGCTGGGACGGCCACGGCGGTGCGCCGAGTGTGACCGGCGGTTACGGGCCGATGCACCTGACGGACGCGGTGACGGCGCTCGCCGCCGCGGCCCCGCACCACTCGGAGGGCGAGGAGGACCCGCGCGGCGACTCCTCGCGCGCCGTGCGCTCCGGTGCCGAGGCGCCGGTCCCGGCCGCGGAGTCGCTGCCCGCCCGGCTGCGGACCCTGGAGCGGGCGTCCGCGCTGTCCGGGATCCCGGCCGAGGAGCTGCGTACCGGCACGGCGGCGAACATCGAGGGCGGGGCGGCGCTGCTCGCCGCCGCGCAGAGGGAGGCCGGGCTTCCGGCGAGCGCGGACCCGGCCGACTGGTACGGGGCGGTGGCGCGGTACTCCGGCGCGGACGACTCGGCGACGGCGGCCACGTACGCGAACGACGTGTTCGACGTGATCCGGGGCGGGGAGTCCCGGACGACGGACAACGGGCAGGTGGTGACCCTGCCGGCCGCGCCGGCGGTCGCGCCGGCGACGGAGCAGGTGGCCGCCCTCGGGCTGCGCCGGCCGGCCGCCGGGCCCGTGGAGTGTCCGGCCTCGGTGGCCTGCGAGTGGATCCCCGCGCCGTACGAGGAGTTCGGCGACGGCGACTACGGCAACCACGACAAGGCGGACCGGCCCTCCTCCCAGTCGATCGACTACATCGTCATCCATGACACCGAGGCCGTCTGGGACGTCACCCTGAAGCTGGTGCGGGACCCGACGTACGTGTCCTGGCAGTACTCGCTGCGCTCCTCCGACGGGCACATCGCCCAGCACCTGCCGCTCAAGGACGTGGGCTGGCACGCGGGCAACTGGTTCGTGAACGCCAAGTCGGTGGGTCTCGAACACGAGGGCTTCCTCACCTCGCCGGACTCCTGGTACACGGAGGCGATGTACCGGACGTCGGCGCGGCTCGTGCGGTACCTCGCCGCGCGGTACGACATCCCCCTCGACCGGCAGCACGTCCTGGGCCACGACAACGTGCCGGGCACGGTGACGTCCACCATCAGGGGCATGCACACGGACCCGGGGCCGTACTGGGACTGGGCGCACTACTTCCGCCTCCTGGGCCGTCCGATCACCCCGAGCGCCGGTCCTGACGCGGGCGTGGTGACGATCCGGCCCGACTACGGCGACCACCGGCCGGTCTACACGGGCTGCGCGACGGTGGGAGTGGCGTGCGCGCCGCACGGCAGCGGGGCGGTGCGCCTGCACACCGCGCCGAGCGCCGACGCGCCCCTGGTGAAGGACATCGGTCTGCGGCCGGGCGGGCAGGACTCGACGACCGGGGTGAACGACACCGGGGCGCGTGCCTCGACGGGGCAGAGCTACGCGGTGGCGGAGCGCCGGGGCGACTGGACGGCGGTCTGGTACCTCGGGCAGAAGGCGTGGTTCCACAATCCCGGGAAGGAGCCGACCGCGGTGAACGCGCGGGGTCTTGTCCTGACCCCCCGGGAGGGACTGGCCTCGGTGCCGGTGTACGGGCGGGCGTACCCGGAGGCCTCGGCCTATCCGGCGGGGGTGCCGGTGCAGGCGGTGTCGCCGCTGCCGTACGGGCTGCTCGCAGGTCAGCGGTACGTGGTGGGCGGCCGGACCCCGGGCGAGTACTACTTCGCGCCGGTGTTCGACAGCAGTGGGCACACGGTCGTCCGAGGGCAGGAGGAGTACTACCAGATCCAGTTCGGCCACCGGGTGGCCTTTGTGAAGGCCGCTGACGTGCGGGTTTCCCGGGCTTGACGGAGGGGTGACCGAAAGGCGCGGGGTGGTGCCGGACGCACGGCCCGGCACCACCCCTCCGGCGTTCATAGGACTATTGGGAAGATCGCGTGCGCCGTACGGGCGACGGGTAAAGGTGGGCCCGAAACAGCTCCCGCTCACCGGAAGGCCCCTCCGCACATGCCTCAGCCCTTCGTTATGCCGGATTTCTATGTTCCGTATCCGGCGCGGCTCAACCCCCACGTGGAGACCGCCCGCACGCACACCCGGGACTGGGCGCGGGAGATGGGGATGCTGGAGGGCTCAGGCGTCTGGGAACAGCACGACCTCGACTCCCACGACTACGCGCTGCTCTGCGCGTACACCCATCCCGACTGCGACGAGAAGGCCCTCGACCTCGTCACGGACTGGTACACCTGGGTGTTCTTCTTCGACGACCACTTCCTGGAGGTCTTCAAGCGGACCCAGGACCGGGCGGGCGGCAAGACGTACCTGGACCGGCTGCCGATGTTCATGCCGGCGGACCCGGCGACGGGCATGCCCGAGCCCACCAACCCCGTCGAGGCGGGACTCGCCGACCTGTGGCGGCGGACCGTTCCCTCGATGTCCGAGGGCTGGCGGACGCGGTTCGCGGAAGCCACCGAACACCTCCTCTACGAGTCCCTCTGGGAACTCGACAACATCAACGACGGGCGCGTCGCCAACCCCGTCGAGTACATCGAGATGCGCCGCAAGGTGGGCGGCGCGCCCTGGTCGGCCGGGCTCGTCGAGTACGCGGCAGGGGCGGAGGTCCCGGACCGGGTGGCGCACTCCCGGCCGCTCCGGGTGCTCAGGGACGCCTTCTCCGACGCCGTGCACCTGCGCAACGACCTCTTCTCGTACCAGCGCGAGGTGGAGGACGAGGGCGAGAACAGCAACGGCGTGCTCGTCCTGGAGCGGTTCCTCGGCTGCACGACGCAGGAGGCGGCGAACGCCGTCAACGACCTGCTGACCTCGCGGCTCCAGCAGTTCGAGAACACGGCCCTGACCGAGGTGCCGCTGCTCGCCGCCGAGAAGGGGCTCGACCCGGCCGAGTGCGCGGCCGTGGCGGCGTACGCCAAGGGGCTGCAGGACTGGCAGTCCGGCGGCCACGAGTGGCACATGCGCTCCAGCCGGTACATGAACGAGGGCATGGTCGGGGGACCCTCGCACCTGGACGGGATCATCGGCACCTCCGCCCTCGACGTCCGGAACCTCTTCGGCCGGCCGGCGGCCTCCAGGCTGCGCACCCTCACGCACCTGCCGCACCAGCACGTGGGACCTTCGCTGCTGCCGGACTTCGACCTGCCGTACCCGCTGACGCTCAGCCCGCACCACCAGGAGGCGAAGCGGCGGTCCGAGGACTGGGCCGAGCGGATGGGGTTCCTGGACGACATCTGGGACCGTCCGATGATGGAGGGCTTCGACCTGGCGCTCTGCTCGGCGGGGCTCGACCCGGACGCCACCCCGGAGGAGCTGGAACTCAGCGCCGAGTGGCTGACCTGGGGGACGTACGGAGACGACTACTACCCCCTCGTCTTCGGGCGGCCGCGCGACCTGGCCGGCGCGAAGCGGCTCACGGAGCGGCTCAAGTCCTGTATGCCGGTGGCGGATCCGGAGGCCGGGCGGACGTTCGCCTCCCATCCCCTGGAGGTCTCGCTCGCCGACCTCTGGGCGCGCACCTCGGGGCCGATGGGCCCGGAGGCGCGGAGCCAGCTCCGGGCCGCCCTGGACGCGATGCTCGACAGCTGGCTGTGGGAGCTGCACAACCAGGCCCAGCACCGCGTGCCCGATCCGGTGGACTACATCGAGATGCGCCGGACCACCTTCGGCTCCGAGCTGACGATGCTGCTGTGCCGGCTGCGGCGCACCGGGACCCTGCCTCCCGAGATCTACCGGACGGGAACGGTCCGGGCCCTGGAGCACTCGGTCTCCGACTACGCGACGCTCCTCAACGACCTGTTCTCGTACCAGAAGGAGATCGAGGTCGAGGGCGAGGTGCACAACGGCGTGCTCGTCCTGCAGAAGTTCTTCGACTGCGACTACCCGACGGCGGTGGCGATGGTCGACGATCTGATGCGCGGGCGGCTGGACCAGTACGAGCACCTCAAGAAGACCGAAGTCCCCCTGCTCTACGAGGACTTCGGCCTCGACCAGGAGGGCAGGGCGGCCTTCGAGGCGTACCTCCGGGAGCTGGAGGACTGGCTCGCGGGAATCCTCAACTGGCACCGGAGCGTGCGGCGTTACCGCGCGGAGGACGTCCACGTCGGCAGCGGCACGCCGCTCGTGGGCCGGGGCCCGACGGGTCTTGGCACCTCGGCCGCCCGGGTGGCCTCGCTGATCGGATCCGCGACGCGCTGACCACGGACGAGGGCCGTCCGCGGGAACACCTCCCGTGGACGGCCCTCGTGCCGGTGCGGATCAGGGACGCCGGCCGCGCAGCTCGTCCAGTTCGCGCCGGTCGCGCTTGGTGGGGCGTCCGGCACCGCGGTCGCGGACGGCGGCGACCGCCACGTGCTCGCGCGGCGGCGGTGGCGGGCTGTTGTCCACGTACGCCTCGACGGCGACCGGCGGGCCCACCCGCTTGGTGTGGAGCACCTTGACCTCGACGATCCGCTCACGGCCGCCGTGGAAGATCCGGACCTCGTCACCGGGCTTCACCGGCTGGGCGGGCTTGGCCCGCTCGCCGTTGACCTTGACGTGCCCGGCCCGGCAGGCCGCGGCGGCCTGCGAACGGGTCTTGGTGAGGCGGACCGCCCAGACCCAGCTGTCGACGCGTGCGCTCATCGGCCCCCGCTCCCCGTCAGCCCTGCTGGAACAGCTCGGCGGGCAGCGGCTTGAGCAGCGCGTACAGGTCGTCGGTGATCGGCCGGTCCCAACTGGCGATCGTCACGAGGACGTTGTCGCTGCGGTCGAACTGGACGCAGGAGATGCGGCTCTCGGAGAGCTTGAGGCGGCGGACGATCAGGAGGTTGTCGCCCTGCATCACGGGGACGTCCTCGGTGTCGAGGACCTCGACCGGCTCGTCGTTCTCCAGGGCGGCCAGGAGCTGGGCCACCTCGAAGGGGATCTGGCCCTCCCCGAGCTCGCGCGCCGGCGAGCCCTCCGGGAGATTGCCGATGATCATCGCGGGTCCCCGGCCGCCGAACAGGTCGTACCGGAGGAAGACACCCTGGCAGGAGCCGTCGGGCGCGGGCAGCAGACCGGCGCCGAGATTGCCGGGCCAGTCCCCCGGATCCATGGCCAGGACATCGAAGTCCGGGCCCGCGGGTGTGGCGGCGCTGCGGCGGCGGAGGAAGGACATACGGCCATGGTACGTGCCCGGGCGCGTGCCGCGACGCGTCGGGCGGCTCCGGGCGGCGCGCGCCGTCCGAGGGGGTCCGGGAGCCCCCGTCCCGGGTTCCCGGGCCCGTCGTGGCGCCGCGCCGCGCCCGGGTGGGGGACCCCCGCCCCGGTCGCGGACGGTGACCTGAGCGGCCCGGAGGTCACGGACCGTGAGCGTCGCCAGGTGTTCCGGGTCGGGCCCGGACACCGGGTCCGGCGTCCCCGCTCAGCCGGCGGGCGGGGTGTCCCCCACGAGCCACATGGAGAAGAACTGCGCGCCGCCTCCGTAGGCGTGCCCGAGGGCCCGGTGCGCGCCGTCGACCTGGTGGCCGCCCGCTTCCCCGCGTACCTGGAGGGCGGCCTCGGCGAAGCGGATCATCCCGGAGGCGCCGATGGGGTTGGTGGAGAGCACCCCGCCGGAGGGGTTCACGGGCAGGTCGCCGCCGAGTTCGGTGACGCCGGCCTCGGTGAGCTTCCAGCCCTCGCCCTCCTCGGCGAAGCCCAGGTTCTCCAGCCACATCGGCTCGTACCAGGAGAACGGCACGTACATCTCGACGGCGTCGATCTCCCGCCGGGGGTCGGTGACGCCGGCCTGCCGGTAGACGTCGGCGGCGCAGTCCCGGCCTGCGCGCGGCGAGACGAAGTCCTTGCCCGCGAAGAGGGTGGGTTCGCTGCGCATCGCCCCGCCGTGCACCCAGGCGGGCGGCCGGGGCGAACGGGCCGCGCCGGCGCGGTCGGTGAGGACCATCGCACAGGCGCCGTCCGAGGAGGGGCAGGTCTCCGAGTAGCGGATCGGGTCCCAGAGCATCGGGGAGGCCTGCACCTTCTCCAGGGTGAGGTCGTGCTCGTGGAGGTGGGCGTACGAGTTGAGGAGCGCGTTGCGCCGGTCCTTGTACGCGACGAGGGAACCGATCGTGTCGGGGGCGCCGGTGCGGCGCATGTAGGCCCGGACGTGCGGGGCGAAGAAGCCCCCGGCGCCGGCGAGCAGCGGCTGCTGGAAGGGGACCGGCAGGGAGAGGCCCCACATGGCGTTGGACTCGGACTGCTTCTCGAAGGCGAGGGTGAGGACGGTCCCGTGGACGCGGGCGGCGACCAGGTTGGCGGCGACGAGGGCGGTGGAGCCGCCGACCGAACCGGCGGTGTGCACCCGGAGCATCGGCTTGCCGACCGCGCCGAGGGCGTCGGCGAGGTACAGCTCCGGCATCATCACGCCCTCGAAGAAGTCGGGGGCCTTGCCGATGACCACGGCGTCGATGTCGGCCCAGGTCAGCTCCGCGTCCGCGAGGGCGCGGACGGCGGCCTCGCGGACGAGTCCGGCGATCGACACGTCCCGGCGCGCGGCGACGTGCTTGGTCTGGCCGATGCCGACGACGGCGACGGGCTCTTTAGGCACGGGGGTCCCCTTCCAGGACGGCGACCAGGTTCTGTTGCAGGCAGGGTCCTGAGGTGGCGTGGGCGAGGGCGCGGTCGGAGTCGCCGCGGTGGACGCGGGCGGCGGCCTCGCCGAGCCGGACGAGCCCGGTGGCCATGACGGGGTTGGCGGCGAGGGCGCCGCCCGAGGGGTTGATCCGGACGGTGCCGTCGAGGCGGAGCGCCTTGGCGAGGACGACTTCCTGGGAGGTGAAGGGGGCGTGGAGTTCGGCGGTGTCGACGGGCCTCTCGAAGGCTCCGGCGCGTTCGGCGGCGAGGCGGGTGGAGGGCGAGTCGGTGAGGTCGCGGACGCCGAGCGAGTGGGCCTCGATCCGGTGGTCCATGCCCCGGATCCAGGCGGGCCGGTCGCAGAGTTCGCGGGCCCGGTCCCCGGCGGCGAGGATCACGGCGGCGGCCCCGTCCCCGATGGGCGGGCAGTCACCGGTGCGGAGCGGTCGGACGATGTAGCCGCCCTGCGGGCGGGCCCCGCGCAGCTGGGCGTGCGGATGGTCGGCGGCGTCGGCGCGGCTGCGGGCGGCGATGCCCGCGAGGGCCGCCTCGTCGGTGTCGCCGGCGTCGACGAGCGCCTGCGCCTGGAGGGCGGCGAGGGCGACGGAGTCGGGCCAGAGCGGGGCGAGGTAGTACGGGTCGAGCTGGCGGGTGAGGACGTCGCGGACGGAGCCGGACGAGGACTTGCCGTAGGCGTAGACGAGGGCGGTGTCGGCCTCGCCGGTGAGGAGCTTCACCCAGGCCTCGTACAGCGCCCAGGCGCCGTCGGTCTCGACGTGGGACTCGGAGATCGGCGGCCAGGCTCCGACACCGTCGAGGGCCATGGTGAAGGAGAAGGCCCGGCCGGCCAGGTAGTCGGAGGAGCCGGAACAGGTGAAGCCGATGTCGGAGGCCTTGAGCCCGGTCCGCCGGAGCACCTCGTGGAGGACGGGCATGACCATCTCGACCTCGGAGAGGTCGTCGGTGCGGCGGCGGTGGTCGCTCTGGGCGAAGGCGACGATCGCCACCTCGCGGCCGGGCCGGTGCGGCGTCACAGCAGCTCCTTGTAGGTGTCGTAGTCGGCGTCGGGTTCGCCGGCGGGCCGGTAGTGGTCGGGGTAGCGGCCGTCCTCGCTCCAGACGGGTTCGACGCGCAGGCCCATGCGGACCTGGTCGTAGGGGATGCCGGCGATACGGCCGTGGAGGGCGAGCCCTGCGCCGTCGAGGGCGATGTGGGCGTAGACGTACGGGACCTCGATGTCCAGGTTCTTCGCCTTGATGTTGACGATGCAGTAGGTGGTGACGGTGCCCCGGGGGCCGACCTCGACCTGGTCGGTGGTGGCGACGCCGCAGGTGGGGCAGGCGCCGCGGGGCGGCACGTACACCTTGGCGCAGGACGGGCAGCGTTCGCCGACGGTACGGCGCTCGGCGAGCGCGTGCAGATAGCGGGTCTGGGCGCGGCCGGGGCTGTAGGTGTAGTCGAGGCGCGCGGGGGCGACGATGCCGGTGACGGGGTCGTCGAGCTGACCCGTGTGCGGTTCGGGTTCGACGGCCCGGGCGCTGTCGTACGGCTCGAAGCACGCGATGTCCGTGATCGCGCCGGTCCGTTCGGCGGCCCAGCGGATCCGGACCCGCAGTCCGGTGCGGACGGATTCCGGGCCGGGTGCGTCGAGGGCGTGCAGGAGGGCGGTGTCGGCGCCGTCGAGGCGGACGAGGACCCAGGCGAAGGGAGTCGTCAGGGGCTGGCCGGGGCGGGGCTCGTGGTTCCAGGCCCAGGTGGTGACGGTGCCGGTGGCGCCGACCTCGACGAGGTCGCGGAGCTCGGCGGCGGTGGCGGGGTCGTACTCGACGGGCGGGACGAGCACCTCGCCCGCCTCCGTGCGGACGCCGAGCACGGTCCGCTCGCGCAGTCCGGTGAGGAAGGCTGACTGGACGGGGCCGAGGGAGCGGGTGAAGGCGAACTCGACGGTGAGGGGGGCGCGGAGGGTCTCGGGGGGTGGGGTGACGGTCATGTGCGGGCTCCTTGATGGCCGGTCGGTGGTGGATGCGGTGGGGCCGCTGCGCGGGGCCTTCTCCCCGCCCCGCCCCTTCCCGAACTGGGGCTCCGCCCCGGACCCCCCTCCAACAAACTCCGGCCGGCGGTACATTAAAGACCCCCCCCCGTTGTGGGCGCGGGGGGGCGGGGGGGGGCCCCCCG
>NZ_JBHXRW010000069.1:0-35325 GCF_042716635.1 Streptomyces sp. NPDC058664
CTCAAACGCCGGACGGGCTGAAGATTCAGCCCCGCCGGCGTTTGAGGCGCGGGGGTCCGGGGCGGAGCCCCCGGTTTCGGGAAGGGGCGGGGCGGGGAAAGGCTCACTCCCGCCGGTACTCCGGCGCCCGCTTCTCCGCGAACGCCCTCGCCCCCTCCTTCGCGTCCGCCGTGTCGAAGACCGGCCACCCCCGCTTCAGTTCGGCGGCCAGCCCCTCCGTCTCGGTCATCTCAGCCGTCTCGTAGACCGAGGCCTTCACCGCCTCGACCGCCAGGGGCCCGCACGCGTTGATCCGGTCGGCGATGTCGAGGGCCGCGTCGAGCGCGGTGCCGTCGGGGACGACGCGTCCGACGAGTCCGATGCGGGCGGCTTCCTCCGCGGTGTACGGGCGGCCCGTGAGGAGCATTTCGAGGGCGTGGGTGCGGGCGATCTGCCTGGGCAGGCGGACCGTGGAGCCGCCGATCGGGAAGAGCCCGCGCCGGACCTCGAAGAGGCCGAAGGTGGCGGAGGCGGCCGCGACCCGGATGTCGGTGCCCTGGAGGATCTCGGTACCGCCGGCGACGCAGTACCCCTCGACGGCGGCGATGACGGGTTTGCGGGGGCGGTGGTGGCGCAGCATCGCCTTCCAGTGCAGGTCGGGGTCGGCCTTCAGCCGGTCCCGGTACCCCTCGCCCTCCATTCCCTTGCCGGCCAGGGCCTTGAGGTCCATGCCGGCGCAGAAGGCGCCGCCCGCGCCGGTGAGGACGACCGAGCGGACGCCGTCGTCGGCGTCGGCCTCCAGCCAGCCGTCGTAGAGGCCGACGAGCATCGGCAGTGAGAGGGCGTTCTTGGCCTCGGGCCGGTTCAAGGTGAGGACGAGCGTGGCGCCTTCGCGCCGCACGTCGAGGTGTTCGGTGCCACCCATGGGGGTCTCCCGTCTCCAGTTCTGGAACAGGTTGCAGTAGCCCGGGGCCCAGTTCAATAGTTTTCTGACACATAGTCAGATTCTTCTGTGCGAGCTCTTCCCCTCGTCGGCGTACGGCGCTCTAATGACCGCCCGAGTCAGTGCGAACCGGGGTCAGGAGGAACGGTGGAGTACAACCTTGCCGACCTGTTCGAATCGGTCGTCGACGTGGTTCCCGACCGCGAGGCGCTGGTGTACGTCGACCACCCGGGCACGGGCGCGGAACGGCGGCTCACCTACTCCCAGCTGGACGCCGCGGCCAACCGGATCGCCCACCACCTCATCGACGCGGGCATCCGGCCCGGCGAACACCTCGGGCTCCACCTCTACAACGGCGTCGAGTACCTGCAGACCGTCCTCGCCTGCCTCAAGGCGCGGATCGTGCCGGTCAACGTGAACTACCGTTACGTGGAGGAGGAGTTGGTCTACCTCTACCGGGACGCCGACCTCGCCGCGCTCGTCTTCGACGCCGAGTTCACCGACCGGGTCGCGGCGGCGCTGCCGCAGACGGAGAAGCTGCGGCACCTCGTGCGGGTGGGGACCCCGGCCGAGGGGTCGGCCGCCCTCGACTGCGTGCCGTACACCGGGGCGGAGGCCGCCGGCTCGCCGGAGCGCGGCTTCGGGCCCCGCTCGGCCGACGACCTCTTCATCATCTACACCGGCGGCACGACCGGGATGCCCAAGGGCGTCCTGTGGCGCCAGGAGGACCTGTTCTTCGCGGGTCTTTTCGGTGGGGACCCCTCGGGCGAGCCCGTGAAGCGCCCCGAGGAGCTGGCCGACCGGGTCGCGGCCGGCGGCGCCGGCATCACCTTCTTCCCCGCGCCGCCGCTCATGCACGGCACGTCCACGCTGACCGCGTTCATCGCCTTCCACTACGGGCAGCGGGTCGTCCTGCACCGCAAGTACGTCCCGGAGGAGGTCCTGCGCACCCTGGAGAAGGAGAAGGTCTCCAGCATCTCCCTGGTCGGGGACGCGATGCTGCGGCCGCTCGTGGACGCGCTGCGCGGGCCGCTGAGGGGCACGGACCTCTCGGCCCTGTTCAGCCTCTCCTCCTCCGGGGCGATCATGTCCGACACCGTACGGGCCCAGCTCCAGGAGCTGATGCCGAACGTCCTGCTGCTCAACAACTTCGGTTCCACCGAGTCGGGTTCAAACGGCCGCGCGACCGACGACTCCGGTCCCGCCAGGGGCTTCCGGCTGCACGTCAACGAGCGCACCCAGGTGGTCGACCCGGCGACCCGTGCCCCGGTCGCCCCCGGCGAGACCGGCCGGCTCGCCCAGCGCGGCCACGTGCCGCTCGGCTACTACAACGACCCCGCCAAGACCGCCGAGACCTTCTTCGAGCGGGACGGGACGCGGTGGGTGCTCCTCGGGGACATGGCGACCGTGGACGAGGCCGGAGTGGTCACCGTCCTGGGGCGCGGTTCCCAGTGCATCAACACGGGCGGCGAGAAGGTCTACCCGGAGGAGGTGGAGCAGGCCCTGAAGTCCCATCCCGACGTGTACGACGCGCTGGTCGCCGGAGTGCCCGACGCCCGCTGGGGCAACCACGTCGCCGCGGTCGTCCAGCTCCGCGCGGACGCCCCGCCGCTGGACCTGGAGGCCCTGCAGAGCCACTGCCGCCCCCGCCTCGCCGGGTACAAGGTGCCCCGCCAGCTGGTCCTCACCGACCGGATCCAGCGCTCCCCCAGCGGCAAGGCGGACTACCGCTGGGCCCGCTCGGTGGCCGTGGACGCGGCCGCTTCGGGTACGGGTACAGGTACGGGCACGAACCAGGGCGGCGCCGGGTCCTAGGGTGTGTCCGGCCGGGCGGCCGTCGCGTCGAGGACGAGGGCCAGCAGGCGGCCGGGCTGTTCGGCGTCGCCGCCGTGCGCGGTGGCGAGCGCGATGCCGACGACGAGCCGCACCAGGTCGTCGGCGTCCAGGCCGGCGCGGGCGGAGCCGTACGCCTGGGCCCGGGCGAGCAGCCGGGCCGCCGCGTCGACGATGATCCGGCGGCAGTCGGGACCCGTGCCGTCCGGCCCCTCGACCATCAGCGCGCTCCCCATGCCCTGGTTGAGCCGCGCGTGCTCCAGGAGCGCGCCCAGCCACCGCGCCAGGGCCTCGTCGGGCCCCTCCGTGTCCGGCAGTGCGTCCGCCTGCGCGCACAGGCGTCCGATCCGGTCGGTGAGCACGGCGGCCAGGAGCGCCTGACGGTTCGGGAAGTGGCGGTAGAGGGTGCCGGGGCCGACGCCCGCCCGCTGGGCGATCCGGTTGAGCGAGGCTCCGGGGCCGGACGCGGCGAACTCCTCGTGCGCCGCCGCGACGAGACGGTCGCGGTTGAGGCGCGCGTCGGTGCGCCGCGGCTCCGGAGCGGCGGCGCCACGCCCCTGGTCGGTCGGCATCGTCGTGCCCTTCGGTCGTGCGGCGGTGGCCGGCCCGTCGTACCCCGGCTGGCCAAACGGAGAGGTTCTCCGTATCGTACCGCCCAGGAACCGGAGAACCTCTCCGGTAAGTGACCGAGGGGGCGGCATGACCGGCGACGAACGCGGCGGACCCGGACGGATCGGGATCTGGACCTTCGCCTACGAAGGACAGCCCGCCGGACGGGTGAGGGAATCGGCCGCGGAACTCGACGAGTTGGGGTACGGCGCCCTCTGGTACGGCGAGGGGTTCGGCCGCGACGCCGTGGGCCAGGCGTGGCTGCTGCTCTCGGCGACCCGGCGGATCACCGTCGCTTCCGGCATCGCCAACATCGCCTTCCGGGAACCGAACACGCTCGCCGCCGCGGAACGCGCCCTGGGCGACGCGTTCCCCGGCCGGTACGTCCTCGGTCTCGGCGGCCATCGGGTCGACGCCACCGTCCACCACGTCGACGGCTACCCCGTGCCGACCCGCGCCCGCGCCGTCACCACCCTGGGCTCCTACCTCGACTCCATGGACGCCTCGCCCGCCCACGGTCCGGTACCGGACCCCGCGCCCCGGCGGGTCCTGGCCGCCCTCGGCCCCAAGACGCTGGAACTGGCCGCCGCACGGACCTGGGGCGCCCACACCTACTTCGTACCGGTCGAGCACACCGCACGCGCCCGCCGGATCATGGGCCCCGCGGCCTTCCTCGGCGTCGAACAGGCCGTCGTTCTGGACCCCGACCGCGCCAGGGCGCGTGAGACCGCGACCGCGCACGTCGCCGGCTACACCTCCGGTGCCGCGCACCAGCGGGCCAACCTGCGCCGGCTCGGCTTCGGGGAGGAGGAGCTCGCCGGCCGCCCGAGCCGGCGGCTCGTCGACGCGATCGTCGCGTACGGCGACGTCGACACGGTCCTCCGGCGCGTCCGGCAGCACCTCGACGCCGGCGCCGACCACGTCTGCCTCCAGGTGCTGACCGCCGACCCGACCGCTCTGCCGGAAGCCGAATGGCGGGAGCTGGCTCCCGCGCTCGCCCCGCTCGCCCGGCCGGTCGAGGACTCCGGCGACCGCCGCTGAGACGCCCGGCGCCGTCGGCCGGTCACCGACACCGACCCGGCGGCAGACGGTTCACGGCGGCGCGTCACCACGCCGTGGTTCACCGCACAGGATCCCCCGAGGGCAGGGCTCGGAGTCCGAACTCCCTCAGTGCCGCCAGGAATTCTCCGGGCCGGTCCGTGTGGACGAGATGCCCCGCCTCGATCGTGACGCCGCGGGCGCCGGGGATGCGTGCGGCGAGCGAGGACAGGTGCTCCTGGGGGAGATGGCTGCTCGGGCCGCCCGCGAGGACGAGGGTGGGGGCCGTGATCGCGGACAGCCCCGCGCGCCAGGCCGGGTCGGGGGCGTTCAGCTGGGCGTCGGTGGCGGGGACGATCTCCCAGTCGAAGCCGAGGGGGCCCTCGGGGCGGACGGCCGGCGGACGCGGCGGGTCGAGCGGGACGAACGCCGGGGGCTCCTCCAGGACGAGCCGGCCGATCAGCTCCGGCTCCCGCTGGGCGAGCAGGCAGGCGGCACCTGCCGGTCGCAGCGGTACGTACCGGGGTCGGCGGGGTCGGCGCTCGCCCCGGTGCCGCGGGCGTCGAGGAGGACCAGGGAGCGGTGGGCGACGAGTCCGCCGAGGTCTCCGAGGTAGTCGGCGTCGCGCATCGGTCCGCCCGCCAGGCACACCAGCGGCTCGCCCTCCCCGTGGACGCGGTAGGCGAGTTCGGTCCCGTCGTACGTCGTGAACGTCGGCATGGCGACGATCCTCACCGGCGCCGGACGATCTCCGCAATCGGTTTCGCCGAGGGCGCGATACGGTGGACGGAACGTCCCCGATCAGCGAAGGAACCGTTTCACCGTGCCCGAGACCGGGGAACCCGCACTGCGCGGCGACTGCGCGAACTGCTTCGGCCTGTGCTGTGTGGCGCTGCCCTTCGCGAAGTCGGCCGACTTCGCCGTGGACAAGGCTCCCGGCAAGCCCTGCCGGAACCTCCAGGAGGACTTCCGCTGCGGCATCCACACCAAGCTGCGGCCCAGCGGTTTCCAGGGGTGCACGGTGTACGACTGCTTCGGTGCGGGCCAGCGGGTCTCCCAGGTGACCTTCGGTGGGGTGTCCTGGCGCGAGGCGCCGGAGACCGCGAGCCGGATGTACGACGTGTTCTACGTGATGCGCCAGCTCCACGAGCTGCTGCGGTATCTCACCGAGGCGCTGGACCGGCCGGCGGCCGGGCCGGTCCACGCCGAGCTGCGGGTGGCGCTCGACCGTGTCGAGGGGCTCGCCCGGGGTTCGGCGGACACGCTGGAGGCGCTGCGGGTGCCCGAGGTCCGCGCCGACGTGAACCGGCTGCTGCTGCGGACGAGCGAGCTGGTCCGCGCGACGGCGGGCGGGAAGCCGAGGAGCCGGCGCGGAGCGGACCTGATCGGGAAGCGGCTGCGGGGCGCGAAGCTGCGCGGCACCGACCTGCGGGGCGCGCTGCTGATCGCCGCCGATCTCACGGGGGCGGATCTGTCGCTCGCGGATCTGATCGGCGCCGACCTGCGGGACGCCGATCTGTCGGGGGCCGATCTGACCGGCGCCCTGTTCCTGACGCAGCCCCAGCTGAACGCGGCGCGCG
Source organism: Streptomyces sp. NPDC058664 (assembly GCF_042716635.1). Classification (NCBI taxonomy): domain Bacteria; kingdom Bacillati; phylum Actinomycetota; class Actinomycetes; order Kitasatosporales; family Streptomycetaceae; genus Streptomyces; species Streptomyces sp. NPDC058664. The sequence continues at coordinate 5,983 of NZ_JBHXRW010000069.1, forward strand.
GAAACGCCGGCACCCGCCTCCCGGAGGGTTTCGAGCGCCCCGCGCACTGGGCGGCCTGAACGGCGCGTGGCGTTCTACCCGGCGTACGTGTACGGGGTCGTGGTGGAGAGGGTGAGGAAGCCGAGGCGCTGGAGGATCGGGCGGCTCGTGTCGGCCGCGTCGACCTGGACGTAGCGGTGGCCGCGTTCGGCCGCGAGGCGCGCGCGGTGGGCGACGAGCGCGCGGTAGAGGCCGCAGCCCCGCCAGCCCTCGACGGTGCCGCCGCCCCAGAGGCCGGCGAAGTCGGTGCCGGGACAGAGTTCGAGGCGGGCCGCGCTGACGGGTTCGCCGGCCGCGAGGGCGACGACGGCGGTGACGGTGTCGGTGTCGGCCGCGAGACGGTCGAGGAGCTGGCGGCCGATGTGGGTGCTGTCGGTGCCGAAGGCGCGTTCGTGGACCTCGACCACCTGGCGCACCCCGGCCTCGTCGGTGACGGCGCGGAGTTCGACGCCTTCCGGCAGTGGTACGTCCTGGGGCAGCGACGCGGCTTCGGCGGCCATCAGGGTCTCGGGGTCCTCGGCGGTGAAGCCGGCGGCGAGGAGCCGGTCTCCGAGGTCGGCGGGGGTGTCGTGGGCGTACAGCTTCCACTCGAAGGGCAGGCCGGCGGCGCGGTAGTGGTCGATCTGTCCGGCGATGGCGTCATCGGCGCCGGTCGCGTCGAGGCCGGACCAGAGCACGCCGTTCCAGGCGTGCTCCGGTCCGGTCTGCCGGACGACGTCACCGACGCGCTCGACCCGGCAGCCGGGCCCGTCGGGGCGGGCTTCGCGGCGGAGCTGGCGGTCGTACAGGTCACGCAGGTGCTGGGGTTCCATGGGGGCCACTCCAGCACCGCGTCCGACCTGCGGCAACGGGTTTACCGGCCCACGACGGGTCTTCCCGCGTCGTGCCGGAGGGGGGTGATCTGTTCGATGTCGTAGCGGACCCGGAGCCGTTCGACGGCCTGGTGGTCGACCTCGCCGCCCGAGCCGAGGATCTCCACGAGTTCCTCGAAGTACCGCTCGTGGTCGGGCGGCGGCGAGGGTCTCCTTGCCGGTGCCGTGGTTGCGGCCGACGAGTTCGGTGAAGTAGCGGCCCATGTCGGCCTTGGCCTGCTCGCTGGCCTCCCGGCCGGCGGCGGAGATGAAGGTGTCGGACCAGCCGGCCATCAGCGGCTGGTCGCCCTCGGGCACGCCCATGAGTTCGCTGACCATGGCGAGCGGGAACGGCCGGTTGACGAGTTCCATCAGGTCGACGGGAGCGCCGTGCTCCTCGACCCGGTCCAGGAGCCCGTCCATGACGTTCTGGGCGTGGTCGCGCAGGGCGCGCAGGGCGCGGGCGCTGAAGGCGCGGGCGACGACGCGGCGCATCCGGGTGCGGTCCGGCGGGTCGGCGAAGCCGACGGCGCCCTCCATGGGGATGAAGTGGGGGCGACGCGGGTGATGGAGCGGCCCCAGACGGCCTGGCGGCTGAAGCGCGGGTCGACGGAGACGAACTTGACGTCCTCGTAGCGGGTGACGAGCCAGGCGTACCCCTCGCCGTGCGGCAGCCGAACCCGGGTGACGGGGTCCTCGTGCAGCAGTTTCGCGAGCAGCGGGTCGAAGTCGAGACCGGTGAGGTCGGGGACGGCCCAGAAGCGGACCTGGGGGATGTCGGCGTCGGTGGTGGTGGTCACGGCGCCGTCCCCTCGGGGGCGGCGGCTGCGGGGCGGTGCGGGCGGGGCATGACGGTCACTTTCGTCCGGGCGCGCGGGCGGGCCGCCAGCCGGAACCGGGGCGACGGCACCGAGACCGGGCGGACCTCGGCCGGCCAAGGGGCGGACCTCGGCCGGCCAAGGCTTCCCGGCCGGGCGGGACTCCTCGCCCGCGGAGCCGTGAAAGACACCCCGAGGTGTGACGTACGGCCCTCGACCGGCCGTCAGGAGCTGCGGGGAAAGTCCGTCAGCCCCCTTGCCAACCCCCGGGTGCCTCCGGTTTTACTGGCCCGGAACGGATCTACCGAATGATCGGTAGTCCGTTTTACGACCGTGGAGGAGTGGCGCGATGACGGAACTGCTGGACAGCGGCGAACGGCTCGGACGCGAGGAGCTGGCGGCGCTCCAGCTGGAGCGGCTGCGCGCGACCCTGCGCCACGCGTACGAGAACGTGGACTTCCACCGGCGCTCCTTCGACGCGGCCGGGGTGACACCGGACGACTGCCGGACGCTCGCGGACCTGACCCGTTTCCCCTTCACCACCAAGGCGGACCTGCGCGACCACTATCCCTTCGGCATGTTCGCCGTCGGACAGGACCGGATCCGCCGTGTCCACGCCTCCAGCGGCACCACCGGCCGGCCGACCGTCGTCGGCTACACCGAGGGCGACCTCGACATGTGGGCGGACGTGGTGGCCCGGTCCCTGCGCGCGGCCGGCGCCCGTCCCGGGCACAAGGTCCATGTGGCGTACGGGTACGGCCTGTTCACCGGCGGGCTCGGCGCCCACTACGGCGCGGAGCGGCTCGGGTGCACGGTGATCCCCGCCTCGGGCGGCATGACGGCCCGGCAGGTGCGGCTCATCCGGGACTTCCGTCCCGAGATCATCATGGTGACCCCCTCGTACATGCTCACGCTGCTCGACGAGTTCGAGCGGCAGGGCGTGGACCCGCGGTCGACCTCCCTGAAGGTGGGCGTCTTCGGCGCCGAGCCGTGGACGGAGGCGATGCGGAAGGAGATCGAGGAGGCGTTCGCGATCGACGCGGTCGACATATACGGCCTGTCGGAGGTGATCGGGCCCGGCGTGGCGCAGGAGTGCGTGGAGACCAAGGACGGGCTGCACATCTGGGAGGACCACTTCTACCCGGAGGTCGTCGACCCGTTCACGGGCGAGTCGCTGCCGGACGGGGAGGAGGGGGAGCTGGTCTTCACCTCGCTCACCAAGGAGGCCATGCCGGTGATCCGCTACCGGACCCGTGACCTGACCCGGCTGCTGCCGGGGACCGCGCGGGTGTTCCGGCGGATGGAGAAGGTGACAGGGCGCAGCGACGACATGATCATCCTGCGCGGGGTGAACCTCTTCCCGACGCAGATCGAGGAGATCGTGCTCCGCACCCCGGGCGTGGCCCCCCACTTCCAGTTGCGGCTGACCCGGGAGGGGCGGCTCGACGCCCTGACCGTACGCGCCGAGGCGCGGGCGGGAGCGACGGGCGAGGAGCGGGCGGCGGCGGCCGGAGCGATCGCGGCGGCGGTCAAGGACGGGATCGGTGTCTCGGTCGGGGTCGAGGTGGTCGACCCCGAGACGCTGGAGCGTTCGGTGGGCAAGATCAAGCGGATCGTGGACCTGCGGGGGGAGTAGTGGACCCGTCGGCGAAGCGGTCGCGGAGTTCGCGCTTGAGGATCTTGCCGCTGGCGTTGCGCGGCAGTCCGGGCGTGAAGTGGACGCGCTTGGGGGCCTTGAAGTGCGGGAGGTTCTCCCGGGCGTGGGCGAGGAGTTCGGCCTCGGTGACTTCGCCGCGCGGGACGACGACGGCCGTGACCGCCTCGATCCAGCGGTCGTCGGGGAGGCCGATCACGGCCACCTCGGCGACGCCCGGATGGGTGTAGAGGGCGTCCTCGACCTGCCGGGAGGCGACCAGCACTCCTCCGGAGTTGATGACGTCCTTCACCCGGTCGACGATCGTGTAGTAGCCCTCGGCGTCACGGACGGCGAGGTCGCCCGAGTGGAACCAGCCGCCGCGGAAGGCCTCCTTGGTCTCCTCGGGCTTGCGCCAGTAGCCGTCGCACAGCTGCGGGGAGCGGTAGACGATCTCGCCGGGGGTGCCGTCGGGGACGTCGTCGCCGTTCTCGTCGACGACGCGGGCCTCGACGTGACGGACAGGACGGCCGCAGGACTCCATCCGGCCTTCGTGCTCGTCGGGGCCGAGGACGGTGGCGAGCGGGCCGATCTCCGACTGGCCGAAGCAGTTGTAGAAGGCGAGGCCGGGCAGCCGGGCGCGCAGTCGCTCCAGGACGGGCACGGGCATGATCGAGGCCCCGTAGTAGGCCTTGCGGAGGGCCGACAGGTCGCGCGTCGCGAAGTCGGGGTGGTTGGCGAGGCCGATCCAGACGGTCGGCGGGGCGAAGAGGCTGTCGGCCCGGCCCGCCTCGATCAGGTCGAACAGGACGGCCGGATCGGGTCCGTCGATGATCGTGTTCTCGGCGCCGACGGCGAGGTACGGCAGCAGGAAGACGTGCATCTGGGCCGAGTGGTAGAGCGGCAGCGCGTGCACGGGCCGGTCGTCCTCGCGCAGGTCGAGGGCCTCGACGGCGCTCGCGTACTCGTGGGCGAGCGCCAGATGGGTCATCGTCGCGCCCTTGGGGAGGGCGGTGGTGCCCGAGGTGTAGAGCAGCTGGGCGATGTCGCGGGCGTCGCGGTCGGTGAGGTACGTCTCCGGTTCGGCGAGCGCGTCGAGGAATGAACCGGGGGCGTCCCGAAGCGCCTTGACCGCGAAGCCGTCGGGGACGCGGTCCGCGAGAGCGGGGTCGGCGAGGACGAGGGAGCTGTCCGACTGCTCCAGGACGTACGCCAGGTCCTCGCCCGTCAGGTGGTGGTTGACCGGCACGTGGATCAGTCCGGCCCGGGCGCAGGCGAGGAACGCGATGAGGTAGGCGTCCGAGTTGTGGCCGTACGTCGCCACCCGGGCGTACTCCGGCAGGGCGAGGCCGTGCCGTCGCTCCCGCAGGACGGCGGCGGCGGTGGAGACGGCCGCGTCCAGCTCCGCGTACGTCCAGGTCCGGTCGGCGTAGCGGACGGCGATCCGGTCGGGGACGCGCCGGGCGCTCGCGCGCAGGAAACCGTCGACGGTACGGCTGGGGAGTCGGTCCATGCGGTGATCCTCGGCGTGGAGAGGGCGGAAGGTCAAGTGCCGTGCGGCTCTCCGTACATGCCCGGACCTCGGATACCGAACGGGATGTTGACAAGGGGGCGCGCACCTGGGTGCATGGTCCAACCCACAGTGCTCACAAGTCCGTTGGGAGAAACGTTGCATCTCCGCACCCGTCTGAAACACCTGGCGCTCGCCGGCGCGGCACTCGCCGTCGTCACCGCCTCGCTTCCCGGGGCGGCCTCCGCCGACTCCGGGGGCCGGGGTCACCACCCCTCCGACCGGGGCCTGTCGGCCGTCATCCGGTACACCGAGTACGGCATCCCGCACATCGTGGCCAAGGACTACGCGAACCTCGGCTTCGGGACGGGCTGGGCCCAGGCCGCCGACCAGGTCTGCACGCTCGCGGACGGCTTCCTGACCGTGAACGGGGAACGCTCCCGGCACTTCGGTCCGGACGCCGCCACGGACGGTTCGCTCTCCTCCGCCACCACGAACCTCTCCAGCGACCTGTACTTCCGTGGCGTGAAGGAGGCCGGGACGGTCGAGGGGCTGCTCGCGACCCCCGCGCCGGCCGGGCCGAGCGGCGACCTCAAGGAGCTGATGCGCGGCTGGGCGGCCGGGTACAACGCCTGGTTGCGGAAGAACCGGATATCGGATCCCGCCTGCGCGGGGGCCGACTGGGTCCGTCCGGTGACCGCGCTCGACGTGGCCCGGCGCGGCTTCGCCGTGTCGGTGCTCGGCGGGCAGGGCCGAGCCGTCGACGGCATCACCGCCGCCCGGCCGCCGGCCGCTCCCACGGGCGCGCCCGGGCAGGCACCCGACCCGGACCGTACGGCGGCCGCCGCCCGGGACCTGTTCGCCGCCGAGAACGCCACCATGGGTTCGAACGCCGTCGCGTTCTCCGGGGCCACCACGGCGAACGGGCGCGGGCTGCTCCTGGGCAACCCGCACTACCCCTGGCAGGGGGGCAGGCGCTTCTGGCAGTCGCAGCAGACCATCCCCGGCGAGCTGAACGTCTCCGGTGCCTCGCTCCTCGGGACGACCGTCGTGAACATCGGCTTCAACGACAAGGTGGCCTGGAGCCACACCGTCGCCACCGGCGTCACGCTCAACCTGCACCAGCTGGCACTCGTGCCCGGCGACCCGACCTCGTACCTGGTGGACGGGAAGCCCGAGCGGATGACCCCGCGCACGGTGACCGTGGCCGTCAAGGGCGGCGCGCCCGTCACCCGTACCCAGTGGTGGACCCGGTACGGCCCGGTCGTCGGCGGGCTCGGCGCGCAGCTGCCGCTGCCGTGGACCGCGACCACGGCGTACGCGCTCAACGACCCCAACGCGGCCAACCTGCGCGGCTCCGACACCGCGCTCGGCTTCGGAAAGGCCCGCTCGACGCGGGACGTCGCCGACACGCTGCGCCGCACCCAGGGGCTGCCCTGGGTCAACACGATCGCGGCCGACTCGGCGGGGCACTCGTACTTCAGCCAGTCCCAGGTGCTCCCCCGGATCACCGACGAGCTCGCCGCCCGCTGCTCCACCCCGCTCGGCCGGGCCACCTACCCGTCCTCGGGTGTCGCCGTGCTCGACGGCTCGCGCGCGGACTGCGCGCTCGGCTCCGACCCGGACGCGGTGCAGCCGGGGATCTTCGGCCCGGCCCGGATGCCGGTGCTGCGGGACACCCCGTACGTCGAGAACTCCAACGACAGCGCCTGGCTGACCAACGCCGACCGGCCGCTGACCGGTTACGAGCGGATCTTCGGCACGGTCGCGACCTCCCGCTCGCTCCGCACCCGGGGCGGCGTCGAGGACGTGACGGCGATGGCGGAACGCGGCGGGCTCACGGTGGCCGACCTCCAGCGCCAGCAGTTCGCCAACCGGGCGCCGGCCGGTGACATGGCGGCGGCCGACACGGCGAAGGCCTGCGCGTCCGCCCTGCCCGGGGACCCGGAGGTCTGCCGGGTGATCGGTGCCTGGGACCGGACGGTGAACGCCGACAGCCGGGGCGCGCTGCTCTTCGACCGGTTCTGGCGGAAGTTCACCGGCACGGTGAAGCCGGCCGACCAGTGGCAGGTGCCGTTCTCGCCGGCCGACCCGGTCCGCACCCCGCACACCCTGAACACGGCGACGCCCGGTTTCGCGAAGGCGCTGACCGACGCGGCGGAGGAGCTGCGGGCCGCCGGGATCCCGCTGGACGCGCCGCTCGGCGCCCACCAGTTCGTCGTACGGAACGGGGAGCGGCACCCGATCGGCGGTGGCACCGAGGCGCTCGGCATCTGGAACAAGACCGAGCCCGTGTGGGACGCGGCGGGCGGCGGCTACACGGAGGTCGCGCACGGGACCAGCCACGTCCAGGCGGTGGGCTGGGACGGCGGCCGGTGCCCGGTGGCCCGCACCCTGCTCTCGTACTCCCAGTCGTCGAACCCGGCGTCGCCGCACTACAGCGACCAGACCCGGCTGTACGCGGGCGAGCGCTGGGTGACCTCACGGTTCTGCGAGAAGGACATCCTGCGCTCGCCGGCGCTGCGGGTGGTGGTCGTCAGGGGCTGAACGATTCTTCGGCAGCCCCTCGTCAGGGGCTGAACGACAGGAAGACGAAGGCGGCGAAGATCGCGAGATGGACGCCGCCCTGGAGCAGGGTGGCCCGTCCGGGCACCACGGTCAGGGCGCTCACCACACCGGTCAGCACGAGCAGGACCATGTGGAGCGGGCCCAGGCCGAGCACGAGGGGCCCGGACAGCCAGATCGAGGCGAGCGCGATCGCCGGAATCGTCAGTCCGATGCTGGCGATCGCGGAGCCGTACGCGAGGTTGAGGCTGGTCTGCACACGGTCCCGGCGGGCCGCGCGGACGGCGGCGAGGGTCTCGGGCAGCAGCACCATCAGGGCGATGACGACGCCGACGACCGCCTTGGGCAGGCCCGCCGACTCGACGCCGTTCTCGATGGTCGGCGAGATCAGCTTGGCGTTGCCGACGACGGCGACGAGGGCCACGAGCAGCAGGCCGAGGCTGGTCCAGGCCTCGCTCTTGGTCGGCGGCTCGGCGTGCTCCTCCTCGGACTCGTGACCCGGCCGGGGCACCGGGAGGAAGTAGTCCCGGTGCCGTACGGTCTGGACGCCGACGAACACGCCGTACAGGCAGAGGGAGGCGACGGCGGCGAAGGCGAGCTGGTCGGGGGAGAACTCGGGGCCCGTCTCGCTGGTGGTGAAGGTGGGCAGGACCAGCGTCATCGTGGCCAGGGTGCAGACGGTGGCGAGTGCGCCGCCCGAGCCTTCGGCGTTGAAGACCGCGACCCTGGTGCGGAGCGCGGCGACGAGGAGGGAGAGGCCGACGATGCCGTTGCAGGTGATCATGACGGCGGCGAAGACGGTGTCGCGCGCGTAGGTCGAGGTCTTCTCGCCGCCGCCCGCCATCAGTGTGACGATGAGTCCGACCTCGATGACGGTGACCGCCACGGCGAGGACGAGCGAGCCGAAGGGTTCGCCGACGCGGTGGGCGATCACCTCGGCGTGGTGGACCGCCGCGAGGACGGCGGCGACCAGACAGAGCGTGATGAGCACGACGGCGAAACCCGGGAGATCCCGCCCCCAGGCCGCCGCAAGCGCAAGCGCCGCCACCACCGGCCCCCAGGTGGTCCACTGCCGTGCCGTCGACGCCGTACTCGAACTCATGATCCGCATCCTGCCATAAAGCAGGCTTTCGTCCGTTTCGTTCGTGCGTCGGCGTCCGCCGCCGGGTCCGCAGGAGCCATGGGGCCGCTCCCGGCCCCTCCGTCACACGCGCCAGTCCTCGCAGTACTGGAGGTGCAGGGTGCCGGGTACGTGCCGGCGCGTCAGTGGCCGGGACCACGGGCCGGAGGTGAGCTCCACGCAGAAGTGACCGGCGCCCGGATAGCGGCGCAGCCGGGACGCGGCCCGGTCGGCGAGGCCGTGCAGCGCGGCGCCGTGCTCACGGAACGCGGTGGGGCTGCCCACGACGAAGAGGGTGTGGGCGGCGATGTCGAAGCCGAGGTGGTCACGGTACGTCGGGTGGTACCGCCGCCGGTGGTCGACGGCGCTCTCGTCGGGGACGTCACGGTCCGGTGTGCGCGCGGTGTGCGGCCTGCCGGGACCGAGCCCGGACCGGATCCGTTTCCACGACGCCGTCGGGAACTGCAGGCTGTGGTGGACCAGGACCAGGTCGAGCGAGACCGGTTCGCCGTCGCCGGTGAGGCCGTCGGGGGCCGGATCGGTCCGGATCGGCAGGTGGACGAGCGACCGGGCGGACCGGGCGGCCAGCGCCCACAGGGCGGCGAGCCGGTCGGCGCCGCCCCGGTCCGCGTACATCGACAGCCAGTGGCCGTCGTCGCGCAGGGACAGCCGCGCGGGGGCCGGAGCCGGCCTGATGACCCTGACCTCGCGGCCGTCCACCCGGACCTGGTGTATCCGTACCCGCTGTTCCACGCATCTCCTCCGACCACTTGCCGCCGTACCCTAACCCGAACACGCCGGGCGGGGTCCGGAGCGGGCGGTCTAGAGCGGGCGGTCGCGGCCCTCCCAGTACGGGTCGCGGAGGCGGCGCTTGTAGAGCTTGCCGTTGGGGTCGCGGGGCATGACCGGGACGAAGTCGACCGACTTCGGGCGTTTGAAGCCGGCGAGCCGGTCCGCGCAGTGGGACAGGATCTCGGCGGCGAGCGCCGGCCCCGGCTCGTGTCCCTCGGCCGCCTCGACGACGGCCTTGACCTCCTCGCCCCAGTCGGTGTGGGGGATGCCGAAGGCCGCGGCGTCCGCGACGGCGGGGTGGGCGAGCAGCGCGGCCTCGATCTCGGCCGGGTAGATGTTGACCCCGCCGGAGATGATCATGTCGATCTTGCGGTCGCGGAGGAAGAGATAGCCGTCCTCGTCGAGGACGCCGAGGTCGCCGACGGTGAAGAAGTCGCCGATGCGGTTCTTCGCCGTCTTCGCCTCGTCCTTGTGGTACTGGAAGCCGCCGGTGTTCATCTTCAGGTAGACGGTGCCGAGTTCACCGGGCGGCAGCCGGGTGCCGTCGTCGTCGAAGACGGCGAGTTCGCTGATGGGCCAGGCCCGGCCGACCGTGCCGGGCCTCTTCAGCCACTCCTCGGCGGTCGCGAAGGCGCCGCCGCCCTCGCTGGCGGCGTAGTACTCCTCGACGCAGCGCCCCCACCAGTCGATCATCGCCCGCTTCACGTGCTCGGGGCAGGGGGCGGCGCCGTGGAGGGCGTGGCGCATCGAGGAGACGTCGTACCGCTCCCGCACCTCCTCGGGGAGGGAGAGGAGCCGGTGGAACTGGGTGGGGACCATGTGGGTGTGGGTGCAGGCGTACCGGTCGATCAGCCGGAGCATCTCCTCGGGCGTCCACCGGTCCATGAGGACGAGGGGGTGTCCGATGTGCAGAGCGGCGGCGGCGAACTGGAGCACGGCCGTGTGGTAGAGCGGCGAGCAGACGAGATGCACGTTCCCGTCGGCGGGCCGGATGCCGAAGATGCCGAGGAACCCGCCGAGATGGGTCTCCTCCGGAAGCTTTCCGGGGAGCGGGCGGCGGATGCCCCGGGGCCGCCCCGTGGTGCCGGAGGTGTAGTTCATGACCCAGCCGAGGGTGCGGTCGGCGGGCGCCGCCCCGTCCTGGCCCTCGAGCAGTTCCGCGTACGGGCGGAAGCCCGGCACCGTCCCGACGGCGTACCGGTGGGTGGCGGCGAGCCCGGCCTCGTCGGCGGCGAGGGTGACCGCCTCGGCGAACCGCTCGTGGGCGAGGAGGACCTTGGCGCCGGAGTCGGCGACGATCCAGCCGATCTCGGGTCCGACGAAGTGGTGGTTGACGGGGACGAGGTAGAACCCGGCCTGGGTGGCGGCGAGATGGGCGGCGAAGAACTCGGGGCCGTTGGGCAGGACGACGGCGAAGGCGTCGCCGCGTTCGAGACCGGCGGCGCGCAGCCCGCGGACCAGGCGGTTGGCCTCGGTGTGCAGCCGGCCGGCGGTCCACTCCTCGCCGTCGGGTGCGACGAGGACCGTGCGGCCGGGGTCGGCGGCGGCCTGGGCCCAGAAGCCGGTGGGACTCTGATTCACCGTGCGCTCCGTCCGGCGATGCGGTTGACGCGGTCGACGGCCTTCTCGAAGCCGCGGGTGAGCTCGTCGACGACCTGCTGGACGCTGCGCTCGGAGTTCATCCGGCCGACGATCTGCCCGACGGGGGTGCCGAGGAGCGGCTCGACCTCGTACTTCTGGATACGGGAGACGGCCTCGGCGACGAGGAGGCCCTGGAGCGGCATGGGGAGCGTGCCCGGCCCCGACGGGTCGTCCCAGGCGTCGGTCCACTCGGTGCGGAGCTGCCGGGCGGGCTTGCCGGTCAGCGCGCGGGAGCGGACCGTGTCGCCGGAACCGGCGGCGAGGAGTTTGGCCGTGAGGGCGCGGGAGTGCAGCTCGGCCTCGGTGGTGGTGAGCCAGATCGAGCCGAGCCAGACGCCCTGGGCGCCGAGGGCGAGTCCGGCGGCGATCTGTTCGCCGCTGCCGATGCCACCGGCGGCGAGCACGGGCAGCGGGGACACGGCGTCGACGACCTCGGGGGTGAGGACCATGGAGGCGATCTCGCCGGTGTGGCCGCCCGCCTCGTAGCCCTGGGCGACGACGATGTCGATGCCGGCCTCGGCGTGGTGGCGGGCGTGGCGGGCGCTGCCGGCGAGGGCGGCGACGAGGACGCCGTGGTCGTGGGCGCGGGCGACGACGTCCGGGGGCGGGGAACCGAGGGCGTTGGCGAGGAGTTTGATCGGGTAGTCGAAGGCCACGTCGAGCTGGTTGCGGGCGACCTGCTCCATCCAGCCGGTGATGCGCCAGCCGGAGGCCTCTCCCTCGGCGAGTTCGGGGACGCCGTGCTTGGCGAGGGTGGCGCGGACGAACGCCCGGTGCTCCTCCGGGATCATGGCCTCGACGTCGGCTTCGGTCACCCCCTCGACCTTCTTGGCGGGCATCACGACGTCGAGGCCGTAGGGCAGTCCCTCGGTGTGTTCCTGCATCCAGTCGAGGTCGCGGGCGAGGTCGTCGGGGGCGGTGTAGCGGACCGCGCCGAGGACGCCGAACCCGCCGGCTCTGGTGAGTGCGGCGGCTACCGCGGGGAAGGGCGTGAAGCCGAAGATGGCGTGCTCGATCCCCAGTGTGCGACTCAGCTCCGTCTTCATGGGCGCAGGATGCCGCAGCGGCGCGACGGAGGGAAGAGTTTTCCTGATGGTGCGTCAGATTCTTTGCGGTGGCGCGCGCTTCCGCGAGTCACCCGCCCTCCGGTAGAAAGTTTCAGTCTTTCCGGTGTGGCCGAAGTTTTCTTTCAGGGAGCTGTGGGAGAGGGTGGGCATGACGGAGGAGTCCAGGAAGGGACGGGGTCCGAGCCGCCGCGCGTTCGGCGGCGGTGTCCTCGCCCTGGGAGGCGCGCTGATGATCGGTACGATTCCGGGCGCCGCGGCCGCCCCGGAACCGGGCCCCGAGGGCACCGGCAGCTCCGGCCGAACCGGTGGCGCCGGTGGCGCCGGGGCGCGGCGGACCACCCTGCGGCGCGGGTCCGCCGTGCGGGCCGGACTCCTGCCCGAGCACCTCGACCGGCTGGTCACGGACGCCGAGGCCTTCCTCGGTCCCTCCCCCGCCCACCCCTGGTACGCGGGCGCCGTGCTGCTCGCCGGACGGGGCGGGACGGTCGCGCTGCACCGGCCGATCGGCATGGCCGTGCGGTACGCGGCGTACGACGAGAAGACCGACACGGGTGTGGAGCTGCCGCCGGAGAAACAGCTCCCCATGACCGAGGACACCGTCTTCGACCTGGCGTCGGTCTCCAAGCTGTTCACCTCGATCCTGGCGGTGCAGCAGATCGAGCGCGGGGCGCTCGAACTGGAGGCGAAGGTCACCGCCTACCTGCCGGAGTTCGGCGGCGGGGGGAAGGGGGACGTCACCGTCCGGCAGCTGCTCACCCACACCTCCGGGTTCCGGTCCTGGATCCCGCTGTACCGGGAGCCGACGCGGGAGGGGAAGCTGCGGCGGCTCTGGGCCGAGACCCTGGCGAACCCGCCGGGCTCCGCGTACCTCTACTCCGATCTGAACCTGATCACGCTTCAGCTGATCCTGGAGGAGATCACCGGTCTCGGTCTGGATGTCCTGCTCCACGACGAGATCACCGCTCCGCTCGGGATGCACCGCACTCGTTTCAATCCGCCGCTCTCCTGGCGGCCGGAGATCGCCGCCACCGAGGACGCCCGGCCGCCGTGGTCCGGCCTCGACCGGGGCATGGTGTGGGGCGAGGTCCACGACGAGAACGCCCACAGCCTGGGCGGGGTCGCCGGCCACGCCGGGATCTTCTCCCGCGCCTGGGACCTCGCGATCCTCGCCCGCACGCTGCTCAACGGCGGGGCGTACGGCAGGGCCCGCATCCTCTCCCCCGCCTCGGTGGAGCTGATGTTCACCGACTTCAACACCGCCTTCCCCGGCGACGAGCACGGGCTCGGCTTCGAGCTCCACCAGCACTGGTACATGGGTGCCATGGCCACTCCCCGGACGGCCGGGCACACCGGCTTCACCGGCACCAGCCTCGTCCTGGACCCGACGACCGACGCGTTCCTGATCGTCCTCGGCAACTCCGTTCACCCGGTGCGTTCCTGGCGCTCCGGCTCCGCGCCGCGCGTCGCCACCGCGAACCGGCTGGCGAGGGCCGTGCCCGTACGGCCGGCCAGGGGCCGTACGGCCTGGTTCTCCGGCATGGAGAGCGGCACGACCGTCACGCTGACGCTCCCTCACGTGGCGGACGCCACGCGCCTGGAGTGCGCACTGTGGTGGGACACCGAGCCGGGCGTCGACCCGGCCGTCCTGGAGTCCTCGGCCGACGGCGGCACGACCTGGCAGCCGGTGCCCTTCACCACCGACGGGCACACCGCGCACCCGACGGGCGCGGTCAGCGGCTGGTCCGGCCGCGTCTGGCACACCGTGTCCGCGCCGCTGCCCGGGGACGTGCTCCTGCGCTGGCGGTACACCACGGACCGGCGGTACGTGGGGCGGGGCGTGTACGTGGACGGACTGCGGCTTCTCGACCGGGCGGAGCGCGTGGTGTTCGACGAGGCGCGTCCGGCGGACAGGACGCGGATCGAGGCGAACGGCTGGAGCAGATCGGCCGACTGAGCGGCCGGCCGATCGAACACGCCGCCGACCACCGGTGCGGACCGCGCACATGTGATCACATGGGGTACTGTCCTGGCGGGAAGATCTCACCGGGGGGATGAGACGAACGCGTAGGCGAGCGTCTGTCGTGTCGCCCGTCAGCGGTGCCCTTCCAGCCCGCGGGGGCCGTCGCCACCGGCCCGCTGACGAACGGCACAACCGCTTCGAGGCCCAGCCGCGCCACGACCCTTCCCCATCGCCTTCTCCACGAGGTGTCCCTTCATGCTGCCCCTGTCCGAGCGCCGTCCACCGGGCGCGCGCCGCTTCGCACTGTCCGCGTGGCTGTGCGCGCTCTCCCTCGCCGTCCTGGCCGCGGTCGTCCTCGCGGTCACGCCGCCGTCGCGCGCGTCCGCGTCGGCGACCACCACGACGACCACGACGACCACGACGACCACGACGGCGTCGCTCACCACCCAGGTGTCCAACACGCCGTTCAAGGCGCGGGAGAACTACTACTGCACGCGCATCCCGGCCCTCGTCACCAGCACGAAGGGTGTCCTCCTCGCCTTCGCCGAAGGGCGCACCCGGCTGACCACGACCGGCTGCCACGACGTCGGTGACAACGATCTCGTACTCAAGAGGTCCCTCGACGGGGGCGCGACCTGGCAGCCCCTCCAGATCGTCGTCGGCGGCTCCGACCAGCTCGCGCACGGCAACCCCGCGCCGGTCGTCGACGCCGTCACCGGGCGGATCACCCTGCTGTACTCCAGCAGCGACTGGAACCGTGACGAGGCCAACCCCAAACGCAACGGCTTCCCCCGCACCGTCCACGCCGTCCACAGCATGGACGGCGGAGTGACCTGGTCCCCTGGCGTGCCGCAGCCGCAGCTCAAGGCCACCGGCTGGGGCTGGGTCTCCACCGGTCCCGGTCACGGCATCCAGCTCAGCCGCGGGCCCCACCACGGCCGGCTGATCGTCCCGGGCGACCACACGGCCGGCGGCGACACGACCGCCGGTGGCCAGCTGTACTTCAGCGACGACGGCGGCCTCACCTGGAAGCTCGGCGCCAGCTCCGAGGCACCCAAGACCGGGTCGTTCCCGGGCGAGTTGACGGTCGCCCAGACCGTCGACGGTGACGTCTACGTCAACGCCCGCAACTCCGAGCCCACCCGCTGCCTGACCAACGAGCACCGGCTGAAGACCGTCAGCACCGACGGCGGCGGCTCCTTCGCGGCCCCCTTCACCCCGGTGGGCAACCTGGACACCTCCCCGGTGTTCGGGTCGCTGCTGCGGCTGCACGCCGGGGACCAGGACGAGAAGCCCGACCGGCTGCTGTACTCGGGTGCCTCCCGGCTGGGCCCCAGCCCGCTGGAGGACCGGCGCGAACTGGCCATCCGCTCCTCCTACGACGAGGGGAAGACCTGGGAGACCGTCGGCACCCTGGTCTCGGCGGCCCGCACCGGGTACTCCGATCTGACAGTGCTGGCCAACGGCTCCATCGGCGTCCTGTACGAGACGGCCGGGAACATCCCGCACGGCAACGTCGTCTTCACGGCCTTCACCGAGAAGGACATGGACGCCGCCGGCACCGAGCTGCGCCGCCCGCGCACGGCCGACACCCGCGAACGGCCTTCCGGCGAGGCCGGCAACCATGCCGTCATCCACGGCGGGGCCCAGCTCGGAACGCGTCTCGACGGCATGGCCATGGAGTTCGACGGCCAGGACGACTACCTGCGCCTCGTCTGCTCGCCGTCCCTGCGGGTCGACGACAAGGACTTCACCGTCACGGCCTGGTTCCGGCACTCGGCCACCACCGGCACGCTGCCGATCGTGTGGGCGTACGGGATGCCGGGCACCGACCCCTCGAAGAAGGGCCGGCACTTCTCGGTCCGGGCCGAACCCGGCGTGGGCGACGTCCTGCGCGCCACCGTCGGCACGGACATCGGCTCCACCGAGGTGACGCTCCCGTCCTCGTACAACGACGGCGCATGGCACCACGTCGTGTTCACCCGCCAGGGTCCGACCCTCAGCCTCGCGGTGGACGGGGCCGCTCCGGCCACCGCGATCATGCCGGCGGGAGCCTCGGCGGCGGAACGGAACCTCACCCCGGGCGCCGAGTTCAACATCCACATCGGTGCCCGGCCGGACTTCCCCAACCAGCCGGCCGGGGTCGCGCAGCTCTTCCGGGGCACCCTGGACGACGTACGGCTCTTCGGGACGGCGCTGACCGAGACCGAAGCGGCCGCGGTGAAGGCCGGTTCCCTCGCCGTGGCGACCGACGAGGAGAGGCTCCGCCTCGGTTTCACCACGATCTGGTAGACGGGTCGATCTCCTCGGCCGGCGGACGGACCGCCCGTCGGCCGAGGGCGGGGTGCGGCAGTCGGCGTGCTGCCCTCAGGCGCCGGTGTCCGACGCCGTGCGCAGGGCGGTCAGTACGGGGCTGATCAGGGGGTGCTCCTCCGCTCCGCGCCGGACGGCGGCGAAGACCCTGCGCGTCGGGGCGACGCCGTCGATCGGGCGGACCTCCACGCCCGAGAGCTCCATGCCGCGCAGGGCCGAACGCGGCACGAGCGCCACGCCCGCGGCCGCCGCCGCGAGGGCGACGACCGCGCGGAAGTCGTCGGACGAGTGCTCGAGACGCAACGCGAACCCCGCGTACTCACAGGCAAGGACGGTCACGTCATGGCAGGGGTTGCCGCTGGACTGGCCGATCCAGGTGTCCTTGGCGAGGTCGGCGAGCGCGACCCGCTCGTGGTGCGCCAGCGGGTGGCCCGGCGGCAGGACCGCGTCGAAGGGCTCCGCGTACAGCGGGACCCGGGTGAGCCGGGCGTCGTCCTCGCCCGGAGCGCCCCGGTACTCGACCGCGACGGCCACGTCCACCTGCCGGTCGAGGACCATGAGCAGACTCTCGTCGCCCTCGGCGTCCCGCACCCGGACCCGGATGCCGGGCGCGGTGCGGGCCAGGGCCGTGAGGGCGGGGGCCACCACGAGCCCGATGCCGGTGGCGAAGGCGGCGACCGTGACCGTACCGGCCTCGCCGGAGCTGTAGGCGGCGAGTTCGGACTCGGCGCGCTCCAACTGGGCGAGGACGGCGTTGGCGTGGCTGAGCAGGATCTCGCCGGCCGGGGTGAGACGGGCGCCGCGGGCGCTGCGGTCCACCAGGCGGTGGCCGGTCTCCTGCTCCAGGGCGGCGAGCTGCTGGGAGACGGCGGAGGGGGTGAGATAGAGCGCGGCGGCCGCCGCCGTGACCGTGCGGTGGTCGGCCACCGCACGGAGGATGTGCAACCGCCGCGCTTCGATCATGCCCCTAGTCTCGCAGGACCGGACCCCTGCTTCCGCCGCCGGCCGCGCGGGCCGCGGAACCGGCTCCGCCTCAACCGCCCAGGCCGCGGGACCGGCCCCCGTTTCAGCCGCGCAGGGCGGCGCGGGCCTCGACGAACGCGTCGACGGCGCGGTTCACGTCGTCCGTGGAGTGGGCGGCGGAGAGCTGCACTCGGATCCGGGCCTGGCCCTGCGGCACGACCGGGTACGAGAAGCCGATCACGTACACACCGCGCTCCAGGAGCAGCTCGGCCATGCGGCCCGCCTCGGACGCGTCGCCGATCATGACGGGGGCGATGGCGTGGTCGCCGGGGAGGATGTCGAAGCCCTCCGCCGTCATCCGGGTCCGGAAGAGCTCCGTGTTGGCGCGCAGCCGGTCACGGAGGTCGCCGGCGGACTCCAGGAGGTCGAGGACCTTGAGGGAGGCGGCGGCGATCACCGGGGCGAGGGTGTTCGAGAAGAGGTACGGGCGGGAGCGCTGGCGCAGCAGGGCGACGATCTCGGCGCGGGCGGCGACGTAGCCGCCGGAGGCGCCGCCGAGGGCCTTGCCGAGGGTGCCGGTGATGATGTCGACGCGGTCCATGACGCCGTGCAGCTCGGGGGTGCCTCGGCCGCCGGGGCCGACGAAGCCGACGGCGTGCGAGTCGTCGACCATCACCATGGCGTCGTGGCGCTCGGCCAGGTCGCAGATCTCGTCGAGCGGGGCGACGTACCCGTCCATGGAGAAGACGCCGTCGGTGACGATGAGCTTGCGCCGGGCGCCGCCCTCCGTGGCCTCCTTGAGCTGCTGCTCCAGGTCGGCCATGTCGCGGTTGGCGTAGCGGAAGCGGCGGGCCTTGGAGAGGCGGATGCCGTCGATGATCGAGGCGTGGTTGAGGGCGTCGGAGATGACGGCGTCCTCGGGGCCGAGGATCGTCTCGAAGACACCGCCGTTGGCGTCGAAGCAGGAGGAGTAGAGGATCGTGTCCTCCTGGCCGAGGAAGGAGGACAGGCGGGCCTCCAGCTCCTTGTGCACCTCCTGCGTGCCGCAGATGAAGCGGACGGAGGCCATGCCGTAGCCCCAGCGGTCGAGCGCCTCGTGGGCGGCGGCGATCACCTCGGGGTGGTCGGCGAGGCCCAGGTAGTTGTTGGCGCAGAAGTTGAGGACCTCGCCGGGGCGGCCTCCCGCGGTGACGGCGACGGTGGCCGACTGGGGGGTGCCGATCACGCGCTCGGGCTTGTGGAGCCCGGCCTGCCGGATCTCGTCGAGGGTGGCGCGGATGTCGTCGCGTACGGAATCGAACATGGGTCAGGCTCCCGCAGTCCAGTCGAGGATGATCTTGCCGCTCTTGCCGGAGGCCGCGTCGTCGAAGGCGGCCTCGAAGTCGGTGTACGCGTAACGCCCGGTGATCACGGGGGCGAGGTCGAGACCGCCCTCCAGGAGCACCGACATCGCGTACCAGGTCTCGAACATCTCGCGGCCGTAGATGCCCTTGACCGTGATCATGGAGGTGACGATCTTCGCCCAGTCGACGGCGAAGTCCTCGCTGGGCAGGCCCAGCATGGCGATCCTGCCGCCGTTGGTCATGTTGGCGACCATGTCGCGCATCGCGTGCGCGTTGCCGGACATCTCCAGGCCGACGTCGAAGCCCTCCTTGAGTCCGAGGGTGCGCTGGCCGTCGGCGATGGTCTGCTCCGCGACGTTCAGGGCGAGGGTGACGCCCGTCTTGCGCGCCAGGGCGAGGCGCTCCTCGCTGACGTCGGTGATCATGACGTTGCGGGCACCGGCGTGCTTGGCGACGGCGGCGGCCATGATGCCGATCGGGCCCGCGCCGGTGACGAGGACGTCCTCGCCGACGAGCGGGAAGGAGAGCGCCGTGTGCACGGCGTTGCCGAACGGGTCGAAGATCGCGGCGACGTCGAGGTCGACGGCGACGCGGTGCACCCACACGTTGGAGGCGGGCAGCGCCACGTATTCGGCGAAGGCGCCGTCGCGGCCGACGCCGAGGCCGACGGTGGCGCGGCAGAGGTGACGGCGCCCCGCCAGACAGTTGCGGCACTTGCCGCAGACGAGGTGGCCCTCGCCGCTGACCAGGTCGCCGACGGCGATGTCGGCGACGTCACGACCGACGGAGACGACCTCGCCGACGAACTCGTGGCCGATGGTCAGCGGCGTGGCGATCGTCTTCTGCGCCCAGCCGTCCCAGGAGCGGATGTGCAGGTCGGTCCCGCAGATACCGGTCCGCTTGACCTTGATCAGTACGTCTCCGGGGCCGGTCTCCGGCTCGGGCACGTCCGTGAGCCAGAGTCCCGGCTCCGCCTTCAGCTTGACCAGCGCCTTCAATGCAACGGCTCCCGACGTGCGTGTCCTGTGATGTGGGGGTGCGGGCGCGACTGTGCGCCCAAGATCCCTGGAAGAGAATCTTCCGTACGGAGCGCTCGCGGTCCATCGAGGATTTCTTAAGCGCGCTCGCAGATCAGCTTCACACCACAGGCGGGGGCGGGGCACGGTCGACACGGCCGAACGGAGAGACGGCGTGGAAGGCCCGTCGTCACCGGCCGAGGGCCGCCATCGCCGCGTTGTGGCCGGGGATGCCGCTCACTCCCCCGCCCCGGACGGCGCCGGCTCCGCACAGCAGCACGTTGGCGTGCCGGGTCCCGACACCCCAGCGGCCCCCGCCCTCCGCCCTGTCCTTCGCGTCCTCCCCGTCCTCCGCGTACGGGAAGGAGAGGTCGCGGTGGAAGATGTGGCCGCCGGGCAGGCGCAGTTCGCGTTCGAGGTCGAGCGGGGTCTTCGCCTCGACGCAGGGACGGCCGTCGGCGTCGAGGGCGAGGCAGTCGGCGATCGGCTCGGCCAGGTGGGCGTCGAGCTGGTCGAGGGTCGCCGCGAGGAGCGCGGCCCTGGCGCCGTCGTTGTCCTCGGTGAACAGCCGGGCGGGGGTGTGGAGCCCGAAGAGGGTGAGGGTCTGGTGGCCGGTGGCGGCGAGTTCGCGGCCGAGGATCGTCGGGTCGGTCAGGGAGTGGCAGTAGATCTCGGAGGGCGGGGCTGAGAGCAGCCGTCCGGCGGCCGCCTCCGCGTGGGCGGTGGCCAGCTGCCCGTACCCCTCGGCGATGTGGAAGGTGCCGGCGAAGGCCTCGTGCGGGTCGACGGAGCGGTCGCGGAGCTTCGGCAGCCTGGTGAGCAGCATGTTGACCTTGAGCTGGGCGCCTTCCGGGGCGGGCGGGGGCGTCTCGCCGAGGAGGACGGCGAGGTCGCGGGGCGAGGCGTTGACCAGGACCTGGCCCGCCTCGACCGTGCCCTCGCCGTCCGCGGTGCGGTAGGTGAGCGCGGCGCGGCTCCCGTCGGTCTCGATCCGGGTGACCTCGTGGCCGGTGAGGATGTCGGCGCCGGCGGCGCGGGCCGCGTCGGCGAGGGCGTCGGTGAGGGCGCCCATGCCGCCGACGGGCACGTCCCAGTCCCCGGTGCCGCCACCGATGACGTAGTAGAGGAAGCAGCGGTTCTGGAGGAGCGTCGGGTCGTGGGCGTCGGCGAAGGTGCCGATGAGGGCGTCGGTGAGGACGACACCGCGGACGAGGTCGTCGGCGAACTCCCGCTCGACGGTGACGCCGAGGGGCTCCTCGAAGAGCATCCGCCAGGTGTCGGCGTCGTCGATCCGGGCCCGGAGCGCGGCTCGGGTCGGAAGGGGCTCGGTGAGGGTGGGGAAGACGCGGCGGGCGGCCCGGCCGGTGCGGGCGTAGAAGGCCTGCCAGGCCTCGTACTCGCGGTCGGACCCGGTGAGCGCGGCGAAGGAGGCGCGGGTGCGGTCGGGGCCGCCGCCGACGAGGAGGCCCCCGTCGCCCTTCGGGGTGTACGAGGAGACGGACCGCTTCCGCACGGCGAACCGCAGTCCGAGCTCGCGCACGATCTTCTCGGGGAGGAGCGAGACGAGGTACGAGTACCGGGAGAGCCGCGCGTCGACCCCGGCGAAGGGCCGGGTGGACACGGCGGCGCCGCCGGTGGAACCGAGCCGCTCCAGGACGAGGACGGAACGCCCGGCACGGGCCAGGTAGGCGGCGGCGACCAGACCGTTGTGGCCGCCTCCGACGACGACGGCGTCGTAGGAACGGGAGGCGGCCGGGACGCCGGCCGGCGGCGCGGGAAGGTTCATGGCTCATGCTCACACGAGGGCGACGGGTGAGGAAGAGCGCCGGTGACCGGGGGGCGGGGTGACGGAGGGCCGCGGGCGGCGCTATGGCTGGGCGGCGGAGTGACCGGGCGGCCGCGGGGCAGCGCTATGACGGGGTGGCGGCGCGGCCGTGTGTCGGGGTGGCGGAGTTGTCGGGGGTCGTCGTGGCTCAGGGGGACGGCGGGGCTCAGGGGGACGGCGGGGTGGCCGCTCTCAGGAGCAGTGCGGCCGCTTCGGCGTGTCGGCCCAGGCGCTCCAGGCAGTGCGCCTCGTCTTCGAGGGCGGCGAGGGTGTCCGGGTGCGCGGGGCCGAGGAGGCGGGTGCGGGCGGCGGCGACGGCGCGGTGCGCTTCGAGTGCCTCTTCCCAGCGGCCGAGGCGGCCTAGGGCGACGGCGGTCTCCCGGCTGCTGAGGAGGGTGTCCGGATGGTCCGGTCCCAGCACCCGCTCCCGGCCCGCGTGGACGCTCCGGGACTCGGCGAGCGCCTCCTGCCAGCGGCCGAGCCGGCCGAGGTTGACGGCGAGGACGTGGCGGGCGCGCAGGGTGTCGGGACCGTCGGCGCCCTGGGCCCGGGTACGGGCGGCCACGAGGTCGCGGCAGACCTCCAGGGCGTCGGCGGCCTGGCCGAGCCGGCCGAGGCAGACCCCGGTCTCGTAGCGGGCGGCGAGGGTGTCCGGGTGCTCGGCGCCGAGGGTGGCGGCGCGCGCGTCGGCGACGGCGCGGTACTGGGCGAGCGCCTCCTCGCCCCGGCCGAGCTTCCCGAGGGTGTGCGCCACCTCGTGCCGGGTCACGAGGGTGTCGGGGTGGTCCGCGCCGAGCAGCCGGGCCCGCGCCTCCGCGACCTCGTGCGCCGTACGGTACGACTCCTCGAGGCGGCCGAGGCGGCCGAGGGTGAACGCCAGGTTGTGCCGGCAGCGCAGGGTGTCGGGGTGGTCGGGGCCCACGGTGCGCTCGCGTGCGGCGAGGACGGCGACGTACGCCTCGTACGCCTCGGGGTGCCGGCCGAGGCGCCCGAGCGCGTACGCCCGCTCCTGCCGGGCCGCCAGGGTGTCGGGGTGGTCCGCGCCGAGGACACGGGCGCGGATCGCGGCGACCCGCTCGAAGACACGCAGGGCGTCGGCGGGGCGGTCGAGCCGGGCGAGGGCGAAGCCGACCTCGTAGTGGCTGGCCAGGGTGTCGGGGTGGTCCGCGCCGAGGGCCGCCGCGCGGTGCTCGGCGACGGACCGGTGCACGGACTCCGCCTCGCCCCAGCGGCCGAGCCTGCCGAGGCCCATGCCGGCCCGGTGCCGCCCGGCGAGCACGGCGATCAGCTCCGCGGAGGGAGCGACCCGCGCGGCCGCGGAGGCGTCGGGGACGGGGGCGCCCGGGACCCGGGCGTCGGGGGCCGGGCCGTCCGGGGCGGGGCTCGCGGTGGTCCACTCGGTGGTCAGTACGGCCGCGGCCGGGTCGTGGGCGACGGGGCGCGGCCCGGCACCGGGGTCGGCCGGCCGGTGCCCCCCGGTGATGCCCCGGATCCACGCGGGCGCGGGGGCCGGGGCGGCCGGCGGCGTGGGCACGGGAACCGGAGCGGTCACGGCGAGGGACGGCCCGACGCGTCCCGACATGATCCGGCGGCGCAGGTCGCCCGCGTCGGCGGGCCGCTCCTCGGGCACCTTGGCGAGCAGGTCGAGGACGATCCGGTCGAAGTAGTCGGGCAGTTCGGCGCGGTGCGCGCGCGGTGGACGCGGCTCCGTGTCCCGGTGGCCGATGAGGATCGCCCAGGAGTCGCCGAGGTCGAACGGCGGGGTGCCGGTGGCCAGTTCGTACAGTACGCACCCCAGCGAGTAGAGGTCGCTGCGGTGGTCGATCTCGCCGCCGCCGATCTGCTCGGGGGACATGTAGTGGGGCGTGCCCATGGCGATGCCGGTGCTGGTGAGGCGGGAGGTGAAGCCCATGTCGGCGCCGAGGCGCGCTATTCCGAAGTCGCAGATCTTCACCGTCCCGTCGCGCAGCCGCATGATGTTCGCGGGCTTCAGGTCGCGGTGCACGATCCCGTGGCCGTGGGTGTACGCGAGGGCGTCGGCGACCTGGTCGGCGATCTCGACGACGTCCTGGACGGGCAGCGGGTGCTGGGCGTTGGCGGCGAGGAGCTGGCTGAGGTTGCGCCCCTCCAGGAGCTCCATGACGAGGAAGAGCACACCGTCGTACTCGCCGAAGTCGTGCACGACGGTGATGCCCCGGTGCTGGAGCGCGGCGGCCACCCGGGCCTCGCGCCGGAACCGCTCGCGGACGATGGTGAGGACCTGGGGGTCCTGCTGCGGTCCGAGCGGTTTGAGGCACTTCACGGCGACCCCGCGCCCGAGCGCCTCGTCGGTGGCGCGCCACACCTCGCCCATACCGCCGCGGCCGATGACCTCGTGCAGGCGGTACCGGCCCTGGATCAGTCTGGATTCCCCCATCGTGTGCTGCCGCCCCCGTCGATTTCCTACGCCTTCCCCGGCGTCTCCAGTATGGACGCCGGTTCGGACAGTGGGTACGGGGCGGGGTACGTGTAGGGATCGGGTCGCGTCCGCGGGCCGAGCCGGTCCGTCGCGCGGACGATGTGCCGGGGCGGGAGCCTCCAGCGCAGGTGGGCGGGGACACAGCGGAGGAGGTTGGCCGTGGCGACGAGCCGGTGGGTGACGGTCTCCGGCGGCGGGGCGGGGCGGCCGTAGAGCGCGTGGGCGTAGGGGGGCAGAGTGTCGTACGCGAGCGCGGTGACGCGCCGCCAGATCGCTTCGCGCGCCGGTACGAGAGCGGGTTTCACCGGCGGCCTGCGGAGGAAGTCCTCGACGGTGCGGGCGTCCGGCCCGGCGGTGAGCCGGGGGCGTACGGCGTCGAAGTAGGCGGCGAGTTCGGCGGTGGACCGTGGCGCGCGGGCCGGGTCGAGTCCGACGAGGCGGGCCGAGGTGCGGTGCTCGTCGACGTAGCGGTCGGCCAGGGCGCCGGTGAGCGGGAGGCCGGAGCGCCGCGCGACCGAGAGGTACGAGTCGGTCTCGGCGCAGTGCACCCAGAGGAGCAGTTCGGGGTCGTCCACGCCGAGCAGCCGGTGGATCCGGCGCACCCGGGCACCGGCCGCCTCCGCGGCCTCGGTCGTCCCGTAGCTCAGGGTCCCGACGAAGTCGGCGGTCCGCATGAGCCGGCCCCAGGGGTCCGTCCGGAATCCGCTGTTGATCATCACTCCGCGCACGGCGACGGGGTGCAGCGCCTGGAGCCAGAGGGCGCGGACACCCGCGAGCCACATGACCGGGTCGCTGTGCAGGTGCCAGGTCACGGAACGGGGACCGAAGAGCCCGGGATCGGCATCCTGCGTCATGGCCCTCAGGCTACGCCCGAACGGGCCCGGTGGAACCGGGGGGGAACCGGGGAATCGGGACCGGGGAACCCGAGACCCCGGGGACCGGGGTGCCTCGGACCGGTGCGCGTACGCAGGCGTGGTCGGACACCCGGCGTACGTGCGCCCCGGCCGGGCGCATGCCGGGCCCGTGGGGCGACCGGTCCGCCCGCCCCCGTGCGGGGCAGCGGCCGAGCGTGCATGCTCGAAGCATGTCCGAGGTGACCACCACTGATCTGTACGAGGTCACGATGGCGCTCTCGTACCTGCGGGAGGACATGCGGGCACCCGCCACGTTCAGCCTCTTCGTCCGCGACCTCCCTCCGGGCCGGGGATTCCTCGTCGCCGCCGGCCTGGAACCGGCCCTCGACCTCCTCTCCCGCTTCCGGGTGGGCCGCTCCGACGTCCAGGAGTTCGCGGAGGCCCTGCGGCGGCCCGTCGAGGACCTCGAACCGCTGCACGGCCTGTCCTTCGACGGACGGGTCAGGGCGGTCCCCGAGGGACGTGTCGTCCTCGCCGGCGAACCGCTCCTGGAGGTCACCGCTCCCCTGCCGCAGGCCCAGCTCGTGGAGACGTACCTGCTGTCCCTCGTCTGCCATCAGACGGTGATCGCCTCGAAGGCGGCCCGGTGCGTGCTCGCCGCCGGCGGACGTCCGCTCGTGGACTTCTCGCTGCGCAGGAGCCACGGCCCCGAGGCGGGTCTGCGGACGGCCCGGCTGTGCGCCCTGGTCGGCTTCGCGGGGACCAGCAACGTGGCCGCCGCGCACCGGTACGGGATCTCCGCCGCCGGCACGATGGCCCACTCGTACGTCGAGGCGTTCGCCTCCGAGGAGCAGGCGTTCCGGGCCTTCGCCCGCACCCACCCGGGCCCCGTCACCCTCCTCGTCGACACCTACGACACCGACCACGGCGTCGCCGTCGCCGCGCGCGTCCTCGCGGACCTGGGGCTCGGGCCGGGGTGCGCGATCCGGCTCGACAGCGGCGACCTGGGCGCCCTTGCCCGGCGTGCCCGTACGGCCCTGGACGCGGCGGGGCTGGGAGCCGTGCGGATCATCGCGAGCGGCGGCCTGGACGAGTACGGCATCGACCGGCTCGTGCGGGAGGGGGCGCCGATCGACGCGTACGCCGTGGGGACGAAGCTCTGCACGGCGGCCGACGCCCCGTACCTGGACGCGGCGTACAAGCTGGTCGAGTACGACGGCCGGCCCGTCATGAAGCTCTCCCCCGCCAAGGCGACGGCGCCGGGCCCGAAGCAGGTCTTCCGCGGCCCCGGCACGCGGGACGTCATCGGCCTGGCGAACGAGGAACCGCCCGAGGGCACGGAACCGTTACTGCGGACCGTGATGCGCGGAGGGCTCCGGGTGGAACCGCCCGACACCCCGGCGGCCGCCCGCGCCCGCTTCGAGGCCGACCTCGCCGCGCTGCCGGAGGAGGCACGGCGCGTCGAGGACCCGGTGCCGCCCGTACCCGCCGTGTCGACCCGGCTGACGGTCCTGACCACCGTCGTCCGCCACCGCGTCGAGACACGGACGGGCGCCGGACGGACGGCGCCGGGATGACATGGCTCGCGGTGCCCGCGGGGGCCGTCCTGGTCCTGGTCATCCTGCGGGACGTCTTCCACACGCTCTGGCATCCGACCCGTCACGGCGGACTGAGCCGCCTGGTGATGCGGAGCGTGTGGCGGCTGTCGAGCCACCGCGGGACGCGGTGGCGTCCCGCCGGACTCGCGGGGCCGATCGGCATGATGACGGTCGTCGCCGTCTGGACGGTGACCGTGGCCGTCGGATGGGCCCTCGTCTACTGGCCCCACATGCCCGACGGCTTCACGTACGCCACGGAGCTCACCCCCGCCGAGCACGCGGGGCCGATCGACGCGCTGTACGTCTCCCTGGTCACCCTGGCCACGCTCGGCCTGGGAGACATCGCACCGACCTCGGGCCCGCTGCGCGTGCTCGCCCCCCTGGAGGCCCTGGCGGGCTTCATCCTGCTGTCGGCCACGGTGGCCTGGATCCTCGGCGTCTACCCGGCCCTCGCCCGCCGCAGGGCGCTCGCCCTGCGGCTGTCCCACGTGCGCCGCAGCCGGGCCACCGCGCGGGCGCTCGACTCCGCCGGCGGGGCGGCGCTGCTCGACGGCCTCGCCTCGGCCCTCTCCACGATCACCGTCGACTTCCTGCAGTACGCCGAGTCGTACTACTTCTTCGACGGGGACGAGAACACCTCCCTGCCCGTACAGCTCGGTCACACCGCGGGCCTGGCGGAGGAGGCGGCGAGGGCACGTCATCCCGACGTCCGGCTCTCCGCCTCGGTGCTGCGCACGGCCCTGGAGGACCTCGCCACCGTGCTCGACGAACGCTTCGTCCATTCGGGAGGAAGCCCTCAGGCCGTCTTCACGGCCTACGCCCATGACCACGGACGCTCCCCGGTCGAGCCGGCGGCGGCCGGAAGGGACTGACGCGGTCCCGCCGACACCGCCGGCGCACCCCTGGACCCGTCCCTCGGACCGCGGACGTCACGGACGTCGCGGTGAGGACGTCGCGGCCGGGCTTCAGTCGCCCACTCCGGCCCTGTCCATGGCCTCCGCCAGGGTGCGCAGGGTCGCGATGCCCTGTTCGACGTGTTCCGGGAAGACCATGGCCGAGAGAGTGGTGACTCCGGCTTCGGCGTACGCCCGCAGCCGGTCCGCGATGCGGTCGGTGGAACCCAGCAGGGCGGTGCGGTCGAGGAATTCCCGCGGCACGGCCTCGGTGGCCGCACGCAACTTCCCGTCCAGGTAGAGCTTCTGCACCTGTTCGGCCTCGTCGGGGAAGCCGGTGCGGGCCATGAGCCGGTTGTAGAAGTTGTGCCGGCGCGAACCCATCCCGCCCACGTAGTGGGCGGTGAACGCGCGCACCCGGTCGGCGCAGTCGGCGAGGCTGTCGCCGGTCGCGACCGGCACCGCCGCCACCACGTCGAATTCCCGCAGATCCGCCCCCCTGCGCTCCCGTCCGGTGCGCAGTTCCGCCAGGGACTCCTGCCCGAACTCGGGCTGGAAGAAGACGGAGAGCCAGCCGTCCGCGATCTCGCCCGCCAGACGCGTGTTGGCCGGGCCGACGGCCGCGAGGTAGACCGGTACGTGCTTGCGCCGAGGGCGCATGCCCAGCTGGACGGCCTTGCCGGGGCCGTCCGGGAGCGGCAGGCGGTAGTGCTCTCCGTCGTAGGCGACGGTCTTGCGCCGCAGGGCCATCCTGACGACGTCGACGTACTCGCGGGTGCGTGCCAGCGGCTTTTCGAACCGGGCGCCGTGCCAGCCCTCGGCGACCTGCGGCCCGGACACTCCGAGCCCGAGGCGGAAGCGGCCTTCGGAGAGCAGGTCGAGGGTGGCGGCGGTCATCGCCGTCATCGCGGGGGTGCGGGCGGGGATCTGCATCGCCGCCGTGCCCAGATCGATGCGCGAGGTCTGCGCGGCGAGCCAGCCGAGCAGCGAGACCGCGTCCGAGCTGAACGCTTCGGCGGTCCAGGCCACCGAGAAGCCCAGGCGCTCGGCCTCGCGAACGTACTGGGCGGACTCCCGCGGCCGGGCTCCGGCGCCCAGGGGGCCGAGGTAGCGGAGATTGAGTCCGAGCCTCATCGGTCCAGGTGTCCTTCCTGCGTGGTCGAAGAGCGGTGGATCGGGGAAGGGCGCGCTCAGATCACCAGGCCGCCGTCCACGCCCAGGACCTGGCCGGAGATGTAGCGGGCGCGGTCGGAGACGAGGAAGGAGACCAGGTCGGCGACGTCGTCGGGGGTGCCGAAGCGGCCGAGCGGAACGCCGTCGAGGATGTCCTTCCTGACCGCCTCGGTCAGGCCGGCGGTCATGTCGGTCTCGATGAGGCCGGGCGCCACGGCATTGGCGCGTACGCCGTACTTTCCGCACTCCTTGGCCAGGGACTTGGTGAAGCCGATGATCCCCGCCTTGGAAGCCGCGTAGTTGGTCTGTGTGGCGTTGCCGTGGATCCCGGCTATGGACGAGAGCGTCACCACACAGCCGGTGCGGCGCTTCATGAACGAGAAGATGACCGAGCGGCACATGTTGTAGGTGCCGTCGAGGTTGGTCGCCATGACATCGCCCCAGTCCTCGCCGGTCATCCTCACCAGGGGGTTGTCACGTACCACTCCCGCGGAGGTCACCACGGCGTCGATCGGGCCGAGCTGGCTCTCCGCGGCGTCGGTGAACGCCCGGACCTCCTCCAGGGACGCGACGTCGACGCGGTGGGGGACGACGCGGGCTCCGGTCTCGGCAGCCGACCTGACGACCTCGTCGGCCGCGTCCGCGTCCGACCGGTAGCAGAACGCGACGTCGAATCCGTCGTGGGCCAGCCGGGACACGACGGCGCGGCCGATGCCGCGGGAACCGCCCGAGACGAGCGCCACCGGTCGCTGGGTGTCTGGCATGTCCTTCTCCTGCTCCTGGAAAGCCGTGTCGAGCGGGGGCTGTGAGGGCGCGGCCGGGGGGGTGGGCGGCCCCCCCCCCGGGGCCCCGCCCCCCCCGGGGGGCCGCGGGGGGCGCCCCGGCTCGTCTCCTCGTACCCCGAGCAGGAC
>NZ_JBHXRW010000070.1:0-34034 GCF_042716635.1 Streptomyces sp. NPDC058664
AGACCACCACCGTGTCCAGGCGCACGGCCTTGTCGCCGTCGTACTCGATGGTGACCTGGGTCTTGCCGTCGGGCCGCAGGTAGGGGATGGTGCCGTTCTTGCGGACCTCGGTCAGCCGGCGGGACAGCCGGTGCGCGATGTGGATCGGCAGCGGCATCAGCTCGGGCGTCTCGTCCGAGGCGTAGCCGAACATCAGGCCCTGGTCGCCGGCGCCCTGCTTGTCCAGCTCGTCCTCGTCACCCTCGACGCGCTTCTCGTAGGCGGTGTCGACACCCTGGGCGATGTCCGGGGACTGCGACCCGATGGACACCGACACGCCGCAGGAGGCGCCGTCGAAGCCCTTCTTCGAGGAGTCGTAACCGATCTCGAGGATCTTGTTCCGGACGAGGGTCGGGATGTCCGCCCACGCCTTGGTGGTCACCTCGCCGGCGACGTGCACCAGGCCGGTGGTGATCAGCGTCTCGACGGCGACGCGCGAGGTCGGGTCCTCACGCAGCAGCGCGTCGAGGATGGTGTCGCTGATCTGGTCAGCGATCTTGTCGGGGTGCCCCTCGGTGACGGACTCCGAGGTGAACAGACGACGGGACACAACGCTCCCTGGGGTTGCAGCGGCTGCTGGCTCTTCGTTGACGGACCGGCAGGGGGCTGCGCCCCAAGACGTTCCGCGGACAGTCTATCGGTCACGGTCGCGCGATGGACCAGGTGTCTCGCCTGGCGAATGCCCTGTGAGGGTGAATCCGGCCCGGGCACGGCGGGTCCCTTCCCCGGTGGGGCGCACATCACACGCCCGCCGGGGTCTCCCGGTCGGCCCGAGACGCGGGACGCGCCGGTCCCGGCCCCTGTCAGGTCGCGGAGCGCAGCCTCGGCAGGACCAGGTCCCAGACCGTCTCGGCGAGCGCTTCCTTCGGACCGTACGGTACGGGGGTCTCGGCGCCGTCCGACGCGAGCACCACGGCCTCGTTCTCCTCGGAGCCGAAGGTCTTGCGCTCCCCCACCTCGTTGACGACGAGGAGGTCGCAGCCCTTGCGGCGGAGCTTCTCGCGTCCGTTGGCGAGGACGTCGTCGGTCTCGGCGGCGAAGCCCACGACGACCTGGCCCGGCAGGGCACGGTCGGCGGCGAGCTCGGCGAGGATGTCGGGGTTGCGGACCAGTTCGACGGTGGGGGCTCCCCCGTCGTCCTTCTTCTTGATCTTCCCCGACGCGTAGACGGCCGGACGGAAGTCGGCGACGGCCGCCGCCATGACCACCGCGTCGGCGTCGGCCACGGCCTTGAGCACGGCCTCGCGGAGCTGGAGCGCGGTGCCGACGCGCACGACGTCGACGCCCGCCGGGTCGGGAAGGCCGGTGTTGGCCTCGACCAGGGTGACCCGGGCGCCACGGGCGGCGGCGGCCTTCGCGAGGGCGTAGCCCTGCTTGCCGGAGGAGCGGTTGCCCAGGTAGCGGACGGGGTCGAGGGGCTCACGGGTGCCGCCGGCGCTGACCACGACGTGGCGTCCGGCGAGGTCCGCGGTGGCGTCCGCACCACGCGCCAGGATCCTTCGGCAGATCTCGAAGATCTCCGCAGGGTCGGGCAGCCGGCCCTTGCCGGTGTCGACGCCGGTGAGGCGGCCGACCGCGGGTTCGACGACCACGGCGCCGCGGCGGCGCAGGGTCGCCACGTTCTCCTGGGTCGCCGGGTGCTCCCACATCTCGGTGTGCATGGCGGGGGCGAAGACGACCGGACAGCGCGCGGTGAGCAGTGTGTTGGTGAGCAGGTCGTCCGCGAGGCCGTGGGCGGCCTTGGCGAGCATGTCGGCGGTGGCGGGGGCGACGACGACGAGGTCGGCGCCCTGGCCGATCCGTACGTGCGGCACCTCGTGGACGGTCTCCCACACCTCGGTCGAGACGGGGTGGCCGGAGAGCGCGGACCAGGTGGCCTCGCCGACGAAGTGGAGGGCGGAGTCGGTGGGGACGACCCGGACGTCATGGCCGGACTCGGTGAGCCGGCGCAGCAGCTCGCACGCCTTGTAGGCGGCGATGCCGCCGCTCACGCCCAGGACGACCTTCGGCTTGGCCACCACGCTCACTGTTGCTCCCCGCACTCGGATGCGTACGACTCCATGAGACACCACAGGCCCGGCGGATGTTCCGCCGGGCCTGTGGTGACAAGCGTTACAGGTGCTACGTACTTACTGGGCCGGGCCCTCGATGGCCTCGGACGTCAGCAGACCCGCGTTGATCTCGCGCAGGGCGATCGAGAGCGGCTTCTCGTGGACGTGGGTGTCGACCAGCGGACCCACGTACTCCAGCAGGCCCTCGCCGAGCTGGGAGTAGTACGCGTTGATCTGACGCGCGCGCTTGGCCGCGTAGATCACGAGGCTGTACTTCGAGTCCGTGGCCTCGAGCAGCTCGTCGATCGGCGGGTTGATGATGCCCTCGGGCGCGGTGATGGAAGAGGACACGCTCTACCTTCCGAAGATGGAAACCGGGGATCATTCCCCAGAAGTCAACAGCATCAACGTTAGCAGCTCGCGCGCTACGTCCTCGACGGAGGTGTTGACAAGGGTGCTGTCGAACTCCGACTCGGCGGCCAGCTCGACCTTCGCGGCGGCCAGCCGGCGCTCGATGACCTCGGGCGACTCGGTGCCGCGGCCGGTGAGGCGGCGGACCAGCTCCTCCCAGCTCGGCGGGGCCAGGAAGACCAGCTGCGACTCGGGCATCGAGTCCTTGACCTGCCGGGCGCCCTGGAGGTCGATCTCCAGGAGCACGGGCTCGCCGGCGTCGAGGCGCTCGAGGACGGCGCCGCGCGGGGTGCCGTAGCGGTTGCCCGCGAACTCGGCCCATTCGAGGAGCTCACCGTTGGCGATCAGCTTGTCGAACTCGTCGTCCGCCACGAAGAAGTAGTGGACGCCGTGCTTCTCGCCGGGGCGGGGCTTCCGGGTCGTCGCCGACACCGAGAGCCAGACCTCGGGGTGGACCTTGCGCATATGAGCGACGACCGTGCTCTTGCCGACCCCTGAGGGGCCGGAGAGCACGGTCAGCCGCGGACGTACCTCTGCTGCCATGCAACGATTATTCCAGTGGTTCACCCCCGCTTGCGCAGGGAGGACGCCGCATGCCGGGAATGTCCCGGAAAGTCAGGCGTTGGTGCTGCCGAACTCACGCTCCAGGGAGGCGATCTGGTTGGAGCCGAGACCGCGCACCCGGCGGCTCTCGGAGATCCCGAGTCGCTCCATGATCTGCTTGGCGCGGACCTTGCCCACGCCGGGGAGCGACTCGAGCAGTGCGGAGACCTTCATCTTGCCGATGACGTCGTTCTCCTGGCCGGTCTTGATGACCTCTTGGAGGGAGGCGCCGGAGTGCTTGAGTCGATTCTTGACCTCGGCCCGCTCCCGGCGAGCCGCGGCGGCCTTCTCGAGCGCGGCTGCGCGCTGTTCAGGGGTAAGGGGCGGAAGAGCCACGCCTACGTCACCTCGGATGTCGATCTGTCGGATACGGACCGGTGAGGAACCTGGACGCCCCACACCAGTGGAGCAACGAACAACGCAGTGGGCGTTGAACGCCTGCTCTGCCCCGGAGACTAGCGGCCGAGGCCGCTCCAGTCAGCGAGAACAGCGGAAAAGTCCTGGTCAGCATCGACCGACCGGGACTTTCCCGGCAAAACGACCCTGTTTTGCGCCAAGTTTTCGTCAAGGAGTGAGACGGCCCGGTGAGACGGTTCGTCTCACCGGGCCGAAACAGCTCCGGAACGGGGGCGCTCCAGCTCCCACCTGCGGATTGACCGCGGAGCCCGTTACGCGCCGACGGCCGCGCGGATGTCGTCCGCGTACCGGAGAGCCGAGTCCCGCAGGGCGGCCGCGTCCGGGCCGTGCCGCAGGACGCCGCGGCTGACGTTCGGGACGACGTTGCCGACCGCGTCACCGAAGACCGCGGGGAGATCGGCCGGGGTCGCGCCCTGGGCGCCGATGCCGGGGGCGAGGAGGGGACCGTTGATGTCCAGGTCGAACGAGGACAGGTCGCCGAGGGTGGCGCCGACGACCGCGCCGAAGGAGCCCATCGGGCTCTCCCCCGCGTTCTCCTCGGCGAGGTGGGCCAGCATGATCGCGCCGATGGTGCGCCCGGCCGGGTCGTCGGTGCGGACCGCCCGCTGGACCTCCGCCCCCTCCGGGTTCGAGGTGAGGGCCAGGACGAAGAGACCGGCACCGGACTCGCGGGCCAGGTCGACGGCCGGCTTCAGGGAGCCGTAGCCGAGGTACGGGGAGACCGTGAGCGCGTCGGAGAAGAGCGGGGAGTCCTTGTGCAGGAACGTCTCCGCGTACGCGGCCATCGTGGAGCCGATGTCGCCGCGCTTGGCGTCCATGACGACCAGGCCGCCCGCCGCGCGGAGCTCGGCGACGGCGCGCTCCAGGACGGCGATGCCGCGCGAGCCGAAGCGCTCGAAGAAGGCGGACTGGGGCTTGAAGACGGCCACGGTGTCGGCGAGTGCCTCGACCACCGTGAAGGTGAAGCGCTCCAGGCCGGCGATGTCGTCGGTCAGGCCCCAGGAGTCGAGCAGCGCGGCGTGCGGGTCGATGCCGACGCAGAGCGGGCCGCGCTCGTCCATGGCGGAGCGCAGGCGGGTGCCGAAGGAGAGGGTCACGGGGTGGCCTTTCGGTTGTCGGCGCCGACGGCCTCGGCGAGGGTGGCGTACGGGGAGGCGGCGAGGCGCGCGGCGAGGCCCTTGTGGATCGCGCGGGCGTAGAACGGGCCCTCGTAGACGAAGGCGCTGTAGCCCTGGATCAGGGTGGCGCCGGCCAGAATGCGCTGCCAGGCGTCCTCGGCGTTCTCGATGCCGCCGACGCCCACCAGGACCAGGCGGTCGCCCACGCGCGCGTGGAGGCGCCTGAGCACCGCCAGGGAGCGTTCCTTGACGGGCGCGCCGGAGAGGCCGCCGGTCTCCTTGACCAGCGCGGGGTCGGACTTCAGGCCCAGGCCCTCGCGCGCGATGGTGGTGTTGGTGGCGATGATGCCGTCGAGGCCGAGCTCCAGGGCGAGGTCGGCGACCGCGTCGACGTCCTCGTCGGCCAGGTCGGGGGCGATCTTCACCAGGAGCGGGACGCGTCGGTCGGTGACCGTGCGGTCGGCGGCTTCCCGTACGGCGGTGAGGAGCGGCCGCAGGGACTCCGTGGCCTGGAGGTTGCGCAGGCCCGGGGTGTTCGGCGAGGAGACGTTGACGACCAGGTAGTCGGCGTGCGCGGCGAGGCGCTCGGTGGACTTCACGTAGTCGGCGGCGGCCTCGGCCTCCGGGACGACCTTGGTCTTGCCGATGTTGACGCCGACGACGGTCTTGAACACCGGCACGCGCGCGTGGAGCCGCTCCGCGACGGCGGCGGAGCCCTCGTTGTTGAAGCCCATGCGGTTGATCAGGGCGCGGTCCGGGACGAGCCGGAAGAGGCGCTTCTTGGGGTTGCCGGGCTGGGCCTCGCCGGTGACGGTGCCGATCTCGACGTGGTCGAAGCCGAGCATCGACATGCCGTCGATGGCGACGGCGTTCTTGTCGAAGCCGGCGGCGAGCCCGAAGGGGCCGTGCATGCGGAGGCCGAGGGCCTCGGTGCGCAGCTCCTTGTACCGGGGCGCCAGGACGGCGGCGACGAAGGTCCGCAGCACGGGGACGCGGGCGGCGAGGCGGATCCAGCGGAAGGCCAGGTAGTGGGCCTTCTCGGGGTCCATCCGCTTGAAGACGAGGTCGAAGAAGAACTTGTACATGTTTCCGGTCCAGGTCTGCTCATGGCGAGGGGGACACCGCAGGTCCTGCCGGTGTCCCCCTCGTCGTACGGGCTTGCTAGTCGCGGGCCGCGGTCAGGTGCTCCGCGTGCTCCTGGAGCGAGCGGACGCCGACGTCGCCGCGGTTGAGCGCGTCGATGCCCTGGACGGCCGCGGCGAGCGCCTGGACCGTGGTGAGGCAGGGGACGCTGCGCGCCACCGCGGCCGTACGGATCTCGTAGCCGTCGAGGCGGCCGCCGGTGCCGTACGGGGTGTTGACGATCAGGTCGACCTGGCCGTCGTGGATGAGCTGGACGATCGTCTTCTCGCCGTCGGGGCCCTCGCCCTCGCTGAGCTTGCGCACGACGGTGGCGTTGATGCCGTTGCGGCGCAGGACCTCGGCGGTACCGGAGGTGGCGAGCAGCTCGAAGCCGTGGGCGACGAGCTCGCGCGCCGGGAAGATCATCGTGCGCTTGTCGCGGTTGGCGACCGAGATGAACGCGCGGCCCTTGGTGGGCAGCGGCCCGTAGGCGCCGGCCTGCGACTTGGCGTACGCCGTGCCGAAGACCGCGTCGATGCCCATGACCTCGCCGGTGGAGCGCATCTCCGGGCCGAGGACGGTGTCGACGCCGCGGCCGTGCACGTCGCGGAAGCGCGACCACGGCATCACGGCCTCCTTGACGGAGATCGGCGCGTCGAGCGGCAGGGTGCCGCCGTCGCCGGTCCTCGGCAGCAGGCCCTCGGCGCGCAGCTCGGCGATGGTGGCGCCGAGCGAGATGCGGGCGGCGGCCTTCGCGAGCGGGACGGCGGTCGCCTTCGAGGTGAAGGGGACGGTCCGGGAGGCGCGCGGGTTGGCCTCCAGGACGTAGAGGATGTCGCCGGCCATCGCGAACTGGATGTTGATCAGACCGCGTACGCCCACGCCCTTGGCGATGGCCTCGGTGGAGGCGCGCAGGCGCTTGATGTCGAAGCCGCCGAGGGTGATCGGGGGCAGGGCGCAGGCCGAGTCGCCGGAGTGGATGCCGGCTTCCTCGATGTGCTCCATGACGCCGCCGAGGTAGAGCTCCTCGCCGTCGTAGAGCGCGTCGACGTCGATCTCGATGGCGTCGTCGAGGAAGCGGTCGACCAGGACCGGCCGGGTGGGGCTGATCTCGGTGGACTCGGCGATGTACGACTCCAGGCGGGCCTCGTCGTACACGATCTCCATGCCGCGGCCGCCGAGCACGTACGAGGGGCGTACGAGGACGGGGTAGCCGATCTCGTCGGCGATGGCCTTGGCGCCGGCGAAGGTGGTCGCGGTGCCGTGCTTGGGGGCGGGGAGGCCGGCCTCGGCGAGGACCTGGCCGAAGGCGCCGCGGTCCTCGGCGGCGTGGATGGCCTCCGGGGAGGTGCCGACGACCGGCACGCCGTTGTCCTTGAGCGCCTGGGAGAGGCCCAGCGGGGTCTGGCCGCCGAGCTGGACGACGACACCGGCGACGGGGCCCGCGAGGGTCTCGGCGTGGACGATCTCCAGGACGTCCTCGAGCGTCAGCGGCTCGAAGTACAGGCGGTCGGAGGTGTCGTAGTCCGTGGAGACGGTCTCCGGGTTGCAGTTGACCATCACGGTCTCGTAGCCGGCGTCGCTCAGGGCGAAGGAGGCGTGGACGCAGGAGTAGTCGAACTCGATGCCCTGGCCGATGCGGTTCGGGCCGGAGCCCAGGATGATCACGGCGGGCTTCTCGCGCGGCGCGACCTCGCTCTCCTCGTCGTACGAGGAGTAGAAGTACGGGGTCTTGGCCGCGAACTCGGCGGCGCAGGTGTCGACCGTCTTGTAGACCGGCCGGACGCCGAGGGCGTGCCGGACCTCGCGGACGACGTCCTCGCGCAGGCCGCGGATCTCGGCGATCTGGGCGTCGGAGAAGCCGTGGCGCTTGGCCTCGGCGAGGATCTCCGGGTGGAGCTTCTCGGCGGCGGCCAGCTCGTCGGCGATCTCCTTGATCAGGAAGAGCTGGTCGACGAACCACGGGTCGATCTTCGTGGCGTCGAAGACCTCCTGCGGGGTGGCGCCGGCCCGGATGGCCTGCATGACGGTGTTGATGCGGCCGTCGGTGGGGCGGACCGCCTGCTCCAGGAGGAGGGCCTTGTCGCCGGGCTCGCCGACGAAGGTGAACTGCGAGCCCTTCTTCTCCAGGGAGCGCAGGGCCTTCTGGAGCGCCTCGGTGAAGTTGCGGCCGATCGCCATGGCCTCGCCGACCGACTTCATGGTCGTGGTCAGCGTGGAGTCGGCGGAGGGGAACTTCTCGAAGGCGAAGCGCGGGGCCTTGACGACGACGTAGTCGAGCGTGGGCTCGAAGGACGCCGGCGTCTTCTCCGTGATGTCGTTGGGGATCTCGTCCAGCGTGTAGCCGACGGCGAGACGGGCCGCGATCTTGGCGATCGGGAAGCCGGTCGCCTTGGAGGCGAGCGCGGAGGAGCGGGAGACGCGCGGGTTCATCTCGATGACGATGATCCGGCCGTCGACCGGGTCGATCGCGAACTGGATGTTGCAGCCGCCGGTGTCGACGCCGACCTCGCGGATGATCGCGATGCCGATGTCACGCAGCCGCTGGTACTCGCGGTCGGTGAGCGTCATCGCCGGCGCGACGGTGATCGAGTCGCCGGTGTGGACGCCCATCGGGTCGAAGTTCTCGATGGAGCAGACGACCACGACGTTGTCGTGCTTGTCGCGCATCAGCTCCAGCTCGTACTCCTTCCAGCCGAGGATGGATTCCTCCAGGAGCACCTCGGTGGTCGGGGAGAGCGTGAGGCCCTGGCCGGCGATGCGGCGCAGCTCCTCCTCGTCGTGGGCGAAGCCGGAGCCGGCGCCGCCCATGGTGAAGGAGGGGCGGACGACGACGGGGTAGCCGCCGAGCGTGTCGACGCCCTTGATCACGTCGTCCATGGAGTGGCAGATGACCGAGCGGGCGGACTCGCCGTACCCGATCTTGGCCTTGACGGCCTCGACGACGCCCTTGAAGAGGTCGCGGTCCTCGCCCTTGTTGATGGCCTCGACATTGGCGCCGATGAGCTCGACGCCGTACTTCTCCAGGACGCCCTGCTCGTGCATGGAGATCGCGGTGTTGAGCGCGGTCTGGCCGCCGAGGGTGGGCAGGAGGGCGTCGGGGCGCTCCTTGGCGATGATCTTCTCGACGAACTCGGGGGTGATCGGCTCGACGTACGTGGCGTCGGCGATCTCCGGGTCGGTCATGATCGTGGCCGGGTTGGAGTTGACCAGGATCACCCGCAGGCCCTCGGACTTGAGGACGCGGCAGGCCTGGGTGCCGGAGTAGTCGAACTCGGCGGCCTGTCCGATGACGATCGGTCCGGAGCCGATGACCAGGACGGACTGGATATCGGTGCGCTTAGGCACGCTCGGCCTCCATGAGGGATACGAAGCGGTCGAAGAGGTACGCGGCGTCGTGCGGGCCCGCGGCCGCCTCGGGGTGGTACTGGACGGAGAAGGCCGGCTGGTCGAGCAACTGGAGGCCTTCGACGACCTGGTCGTTCAGGCACACGTGGGAGACCTCGGCGCGCCCGTAGGGCGTCTCGGAGACCTTGTCGAGGGGCGCGTCGACGGCGAAGCCGTGGTTGTGCGCGGTGACCTCGACCTTGCCCGTGGTGCGGTCCTGGACCGGCTGGTTGATGCCCCGGTGGCCGTACTTCAGCTTGTAGGTGCCGAAGCCGAGGGCGCGGCCGAGGATCTGGTTGCCGAAGCAGATGCCGAAGAGCGGGGTCCTGCGCTCCAGGACGCCCTGCATGACGGCGACGGGGCCGTCGGCGGTGGCCGGGTCGCCCGGGCCGTTGGAGAAGAACACGCCGTCGGGGTCGACCGCGTACACGTCCTCGACGGTGGCGGTGGCGGGCAGCACGTGGACCTCGATGCCGCGCTCGGCCATCCGGTGCGGGGTCATGCCCTTGATGCCGAGGTCGACGGCGGCGACGGTGAACTTCTTCTCACCGATCGCGGGGACGACGTACGCCTCCTTGGTGGCGACCTCGGCCGAGAGGTTCGCGCCCTTCATCTGGGGCTGCTCCCGCACCTTGTCGAGCAGGGCCTCGTCGCGGACGCCGGTCCAGGCGTCGCCGGAGAAGATGCCGACGCGCATGGCGCCGCGCTCGCGCAGGTGGCGGGTGAGGGCGCGGGTGTCGATGCCGGAGATGCCGACGACGCCCTGGCGCTCCAGTTCCTCGTCCAGGGAGCGCTTGGCGCGCCAGTTGGAGGAGACGCGGGCGGGGTCGCGGACGACGTAGCCGGCCACCCAGATCTTCGAGGACTCGGGGTCCTCGTCGTTGACGCCGGTGTTGCCGACGTGCGGGGCGGTCATGACGACGACCTGGCGGTGGTACGACGGGTCGGTGAGGGTCTCCTGGTATCCGGTCATGCCGGTGGAGAACACGGCCTCGCCGAAGGTCTCCCCCACGGCCCCGTAGGCGCGGCCGCGGAAGATGCGGCCGTCCTCCAGGACGAGTACGGCGGGAACCTTGCTGGTTCCCCGGGTGGAGGTCGTCATCGTGCGATGCCTTCCGTCGTGTTGATCATGGAGTTGATGGTCTCGACCCAAGCGGTGTGCTCGGCCGCCCGGTCGGAGCGGAAGCCGGAGTCGAGCAGCTTGTCGCCGTGCGCCCAGGTGACGACCAGCAGGCCGCCCTCGGCGAGGACCTTGCCCGCGATGCCCTTGTCGAGGCGGGCCTCGCGCAGGGCCTCGGCCGGGACGAAGAAGTCGTTCGCCCCGGGGCGTACGACCGCGATCCCGGCGTCGGTGAGCGTGAGCTCGACGCGGCTGCGGGTGCCGAGGCCGTGGGCGACGATCCGGTCGAGCCACTGCCCGGCGGTCGTGGACCCGTGGTAGCGCCCGCTGAGAGTCAGTTTCGCCGCACCGGCCGTCTCGGGCGCGGTGGGGAGCTCGGGCAGGTCCGACTGGAGGCTGCCGCGCCACTTCCAGCCCTGGCGCATCAGCCAGTAGACGAAGGCGATGAAGATCAGCAGTCCGGCGACCCAGCCGATCCTTCCGGCCCAGTCGGTCACCTCCGCCGACTTCCGCTCGGCTGCCTCTGCGGCGATTGCGATGAGTGGTGTCACGCCAGCTTCCCGTCCACGACCGTTGCCCGGCCCCGCAGGATGGTGTGGGTGACGCGCCCCGGCAGCTCACGGCCCTCGTAGGGGGTGTTTCGGCTGCGGGAGGCGAAGTCCGCGGGGTCCACGACACCACGGTAAGCCGGATCGACCAGCGTCAGGTTCGCGGGCTCACCTGCCGAGACGGGTCGTCCATGGCCCTTGGCCCGTCCGATGCGGGCCGGGGCGAAGGACATCCGGTCGGCGACGCCGGCCCAGTCGAGGAGACCCGTCTCGACCATCGTCTGCTGGACGACGGAGAGCGCGGTCTCCAGGCCGACCATGCCCATGGCGGCCGCGGCCCACTCGCAGTCCTTGTCCTCGTGCGGGTGCGGGGCGTGGTCGGTGGCGACGATGTCGATCGTGCCGTCGGCCAGCGCCTCGCGCAGCGCGAGGACGTCCCTCTCGGTGCGCAGCGGCGGATTGACCTTGTAGACCGGGTCGTACGAGCGGACCAGCTCGTCCGTGAGGAGGAGGTGGTGCGGGGTGACCTCGGCGGTGACGTCGATGCCGCGGGACTTGGCCCAGCGGACGATCTCGACGGAGCCGGCGGTGGAGAGGTGGCAGATGTGGACGCGGGAGCCGACGTGCTCGGCGAGGAGGACGTCGCGGGCGATGATCGACTCCTCGGCGACGGCGGGCCAGCCGCCGAGGCCGAGCTCGGCGGAGACGATGCCCTCGTTCATCTGGGCGCCCTCGGTGAGGCGGGGCTCCTGGGCGTGCTGGGCGACGACGCCGCCGAAGGCCTTCACGTACTCCAGGGCGCGGCGCATGATCACGGCGTCGTCGACGCACTTGCCGTCGTCGGAGAAGACGGTGACGCCGGCGGCCGAGTCGTGCATGGCGCCGAGCTCGGCGAGCTTCTTGCCCTCCAGGCCGACGGTGACGGCGCCGATGGGCTGCACGTCGCAGTAGCCGGACTCCTTGCCCAGGCGCCACACCTGCTCGACGACGCCGGCGGTGTCGGCGACCGGGTGGGTGTTGGCCATGGCGAAGACGGCGGTGTAGCCGCCGGAGGCGGCGGCGCGGGTACCGGTGAGGACGGTCTCGGAGTCCTCGCGGCCGGGCTCGCGCAGGTGGGTGTGGAGGTCGACGAGGCCGGGCAGCAGGATCTGGCCGTCGGCCTCGATCACGGTGGCACCCTCGGCGGAGAGGTCCGTGCCCGTCTCCGCGATGATCTCGCCGTCGATCAGGACGTCCTGGACCTCGCCGCCCAGCACCTGCGCACCGCGGATAAGGATCTTGCTCATGGTTACTTGTTCTCCTCGGTGCGGGTGTGGGTGACGGCGGAGTCGTTGCCGCCCAGAAGCAGGTAGAGGACCGCCATCCGGATGGAGACGCCGTTGGCGACCTGCTCGACGACCGTGCAGCGGTCGGAGTCGGCGACCTCGGCGGTGATCTCCATGCCGCGGACCATGGGGCCGGGGTGCATGACGATGGCGTGCTCGGGCATCCTCGCCATCCGGTCGCCGTCGAGCCCGTACCGGCGCGAGTACTCGCGCTCGGTGGGGAAGAAGGCGGCGTTCATCCGTTCGCGCTGCACACGCAGCATCATGACCGCGTCGGACTTCGGCAGCACGCGGTCGAGGTCGTACGAGATCTCGCAGGGCCAGGTCTCGACGCCGACGGGGACCAGGGTGGGCGGGGCCACCAGGGTGACCTCGGCGCCGAGGGTGTGCAGCAGGTCGACGTTGGAGCGGGCGACCCGGCTGTGCAGGACGTCGCCGACGAGCGTGATCCGCTTGCCCGCGAGGTCCTGGCCGAGCCCGGTGTCCCTGCCGACCAGGCGGCGGCGCATGGTGAAGGCGTCCAGGAGGGCCTGGGTGGGGTGCTGGTGGGTGCCGTCACCGGCGTTGACGACGGGGGCGTCGATCCAGCCGGAGGTGGCCAGGCGGTACGGGGCGCCGGAGGCGCTGTGTCGGATGACGACCGCGTCGACGCCCATGGCCTCCAGGGTCTGCGCGGTGTCCTTGAGGGATTCGCCCTTGGAGACGCTGGAACCCTTGGCCGCGAAGTTGATCACGTCGGCGGAGAGCCGCTTCTCGGCGGCCTCGAAGGAGATCCGGGTGCGCGTGGAGTCCTCGAAGAAGAGGTTGCAGATGGTCCGGCCGCGCAGCGTCGGCAGCTTCTTGATGGGCCGGTCGGCCACCCGGGCCATCTCCTCGGCGGTGTCGAGGATCAGGACGGCTTCGTCGCGGGTGAGGTCGGCGGCCGAGATGAGGTGACGCATCATCGGG
This sequence comes from Streptomyces sp. NPDC058664, assembly GCF_042716635.1. Taxonomy (NCBI): domain Bacteria; kingdom Bacillati; phylum Actinomycetota; class Actinomycetes; order Kitasatosporales; family Streptomycetaceae; genus Streptomyces; species Streptomyces sp. NPDC058664. Next base: position 13,090 of record NZ_JBHXRW010000070.1, read on the forward strand.
GTGTCTCTCCGTGGTGGGGAGGTGTGAGGGCGTGCGGGGGCGCAGGGGTGTGCCCCGGCCCCGCGGGGGAAGCCGGTCCGGCTAGGAGGCGGTCCTGGAACCGAGCAGGACGGTGTCGCGACCGTCCTCCTCGGCGAGCTGGACCTTGACCGTCTCCCGCAGCGACGTGGGGAGGTTCTTGCCGACGTAGTCGGCGCGGATCGGGAGCTCGCGGTGGCCGCGGTCGACGAGGACGGCGAGCTGGACGGCGCGCGGGCGGCCGATGTCGCCGAGGGCGTCGAGGGCGGCGCGGATGGTGCGGCCGGAGAAGAGCACGTCGTCGACGAGGACGACCAGGCGGCCGTCGACGCCCTCACCGGGGATCTCGGTGCGGCCGATGGCGCGCGCGGGCTTCATCCGCAGGTCGTCCCGGTACATGGTGATGTCGAGGGAACCGACCGGGATCTTGGTGCCGGTGATCGATTCGAGCTTCTCGGCGAGCCGGCGGGCGAGGAAGACACCGCGGGTGGGGATGCCGAGGAGAACCACGTCGTCCGCGCCCTTGGCGCGCTCGACGATCTCGTGTGCGATGCGGGTCAGGACCCGCGCGATGTCGGGGGCCTCGAGAACGGGCCGGGCGTCATCGCCGTACTGCTGCTGGGTGTCCATGAAGAAACGGACCTCCTTCTCCGCCTCACGGGACGGCTCTTAAAGGACGTCGGATTTGCGCGGTCAACGATACCAGGGGCGGTCGTGCGACCCGCCCGCACCCCGCGCGCCACTCCGGGTGCCACCCCCGGGAGGGGGCGGTACGGACCTTTCGGCTTGACGGGAAAGTGTAACGCTGCGTAACCTCACAGTGAGTTACCAGCCGCGCGGCGCAGCCGCATGTCGTCACAGCGTCCGGGAGCGTTATGTCCAGCGAATACGCAAAGCAGCTCGGGGCCAAACTCCGTGCCATCCGCACCCAGCAGGGTCTCTCGCTCCACGGGGTGGAGGAGAAGTCCCAGGGCCGCTGGAAGGCCGTCGTGGTCGGCTCGTACGAGCGTGGCGACCGCGCGGTGACCGTGCAGCGCCTTGCCGAGCTGGCCGACTTCTACGGGGTGCCGGTGCAGGAGCTCCTGCCGGGCACGACCCCGGGTGGAGCCGCAGAGCCGCCGCCGAAGCTGGTCCTGGACCTGGAGCGGCTGGCGCACGTCCCCCAGGAGAAGGCCGGCCCGCTCCAGCGCTACGCGGCGACGATCCAGTCGCAGCGCGGCGACTACAACGGCAAGGTGCTGTCGATCCGTCAGGACGACCTGCGTACCCTCGCCGTCATCTACGACCAGTCCCCCTCGGTCCTCACCGAGCAGCTGATCAGTTGGGGCGTGCTCGACGCGGACGCGCGCCGCGCGGTCGCCCACGAGGAGAACTGACCCCCTTCCGAGGTCACAGCAGAAACGTACCGCCGGGCCCCTGGACGACATCCGACGTCCACGGGCCCGGCGTTTTGCGCGGACGCGCCGAGCGGTGCTGCCGGGCCTGCGCCCTGTCGGGGCCCAGGAGACGTCGAAGGGCCCGCAGCACGGGGTGCTGCGGGCCCTTCGACCACCGGAACGTCTACGGACTCAGACGTCCGCGTCCCGGCGCAGACGCGGCTTCAAGTCCTTGAAGCGCGCGAGGAGACCGTTGACAAAGGTCGGCGACTCGTCCGTGGAGAACTCCTTGGCGAGCTGCACCGCCTCGTCGATCGCGACCGCGTCCGGCGTCCCGTCCTCCCAGATCAGTTCGTACGCGCCGAGGCGGACGATGTTCCGGTCGGCGACGGGCATCCGGTCGAGGTCCCAGTCCACCGCGTAGGTCGCGATGAGCTCGTCGATCCGCGCCACGTGGGCCGCGTACCCCTCGACCAGCTGCATGGTGAAGTCGTTGACCGGCGGCTGGCGGTCGTCCGACCGCGCGTGCCGGATCTGGTCGGCGAGGACCTCCTGGACGGAGGCGCCGCGCTGGTCGGCCTCGAAGAGGATCTGGAAGGCGCGCTTGCGGGCCTTGCTCCGAGCGGCCACGGTTAGTCGTTCACCCGACCGAGGTAGTCGCTGGTGCGGGTGTCGACCTTGACCTTCTCACCGGTGGTGACGAAGAGCGGGACCTGGATCTCGTGACCGGTCTCCAGCTTGGCGGGCTTGGTGCCGCCGGTGGAGCGGTCGCCCTGGACGCCCGGGTCGGTGTGCTCGATCGTCAGCACGACGGCGGCGGGGAGCTCGACGTAGAGCACCGAGCCCTCGTGCTGGGCGACGGAGGCGGTGAAGCCCTCGATCAGGAAGTTGGCGGCGTCGCCGACGGCCTTGCGCTCGACCATCAGCTGGTCGTACGTCTCCATGTCCATGAAGACGAAGTAGTCGCCGTCCATGTAGGAGAACTGCATGTCGCGGCGGTCGATGGTGGCCGTCTCGACCTTCACACCGGCGTTGAAGGTCTTGTCGACGACCTTGCCGGACAGCACGTTCTTGAGCTTGGTGCGCACGAAGGCCGGGCCCTTGCCGGGCTTGACGTGCTGGAACTCGACGACGGACCAGAGCTGGCCGCCTTCGAGCTTGAGCACCATGCCGTTCTTGAGGTCGTTCGTGGAAGCCACGGTTGCGGAATCTCCTGGACTGACGTGGGACCGGGGAGGCGTACGCGCCTTACAGCGCGAGCAGCTCCTTGGTCGTGATGGTGAGTAGCTCGGGTCCGCCGTCCGCCTCCTGGCGTACGACGAGCGTGTCATCGATCCGGACCCCGCCCCGGCCCGGGAGGTGGACCCCCGGTTCGACGGTGACCGGCACACAAGCGTCCAGTTTACCCATGGCCGAGGGTGAGAGCTGCGGGTCCTCGTCGATTTCGAGCCCCACCCCGTGCCCGGTGAGGGGCACGGCGGCCTCCGCGTGCCCCGCCGCGTCCAGGATCTGGCGGGCCGCCCGGTCCACGTCCCGGTACTCGGCGCCGGGTGCGAGCGACTGCCGGCCGGCCCGCTGAGCGGCGAAGACGAGCTCGTACAGCTCGATCTGCCAGTCGGCGGGGGTGGTGCCGATGACGAAGGTGCGGCCGATCTCGCAGCGGTAGCCGCGGTAGTCCGCGCCGAGGCAGACGGAGAGGAAATCACCCTCCTCGACCCGGCGGTCGGTGGGCCGGTGCCCGCGCCGTCCGGAGTGCGGGCCGGTCGCCACCGAGGTGGGGAAGGCGGCCCCGTCGGCCCCGTGGTCGACGAGCCGCCGCTCCAGCTCCAGGGCGAGATGCCGCTCGGTCCGCCCCACCAGGATCGACTCCAGGAGCTCCCCGAGTGCCTGGTCGGCGATCTCGGCGGCGATCCGCAGACAGGCGATCTCGTCCTCGTCCTTGACGATCCTGAGCTGTTCGACGGCGCAGGCGAGGTCGGCGAGGCGCAGTCCGGGCGCGACGGAGCCCATGGCCCGGTGGCGGGCCACGGTCAGGTCGTGTTCCTCGACGGCGAGCGCGTCGGCGCCCGCCCGGCGGGCCAGGTCGACGGCGGCGACGGCCGGATCGCCGCCACCGGTGGGCTGGACCTGCCGGCGGAGCAGTTCGTCGAGCCGTCCGTCGGCCGGTTCGCCGCCGGGCGCCACGGGGCAGATCAGGACGTCCGCGTCCGGCTCCGGTCCGACGAGGAGTACGGCGCCCGGGGGCGAACCCCCCGCGAGATAGCGGACGTTGGCGGGGCGGGAGACCAAGGCCGCCGGGCTGCCCGCGGCCGCGCACCGGTCGCGCAGCCGTACACGGCGGTCCGCATACACCTCTGACATGCTCCGAGCGTACGAGGAGCGGGCGGCGGTGGCCTGTTCAGAACGGCCGTCCGGGCAGGACCCCGGCCGGGGTCACCAGGTGGGCGGGCTGGCGATCGCGCGGGCCAGGACGTCGTCGAGGACCCGGGCGGTGGTCTCGACGTCGTACGTGGAGTTGTCGATGATCGGCAGACCGGAGCCGTACCAGCCGGCCATCCGGCCGTGGATGGCGGCGACCTCCTCGTCCGAGAGACGCCGGTTGCCGCTGCGCTCGGCGTTGCGCTCCAGGACGACCTCCAGGCCGGGCAGGAGCACGACGGGGAGCAGACCGGGGCCGACATGGCGCTTCCAGCCGCCGAGGCCGACCACGGGCCGGTCGGGGAAGACCGCGTCGTCGACGATGCAGGAGATGCCGTTGGCGAGGAAGTTGCGCGCGGCGAAGCCACAGGTGCGGCGGGCGAGCCGGTACTGGGCCTCGGAGTGCTCGTTCCACCCGGACTGCGGGTCGGCGAAGCCGGAGCAGACCCACTCGCGCACGTCGTCGAGGCTGATGTGCGCGGTGGGCACGCGGCGGCGCTGCGCCCAGTGCCTGGCCACGGTCGTCTTGCCGGCGCCGGCGGGGCCGATGAGCAGCACGGCGAGGGTCGCGGCGCCCGTACCGGCGCCGTGCTCCACGGAGGGCGCGAGCGGGGCGCTCACGGGCGGCAGCGGCACATGGCCGGTGAGGTCCGCGCGGGGGGCGGCACCGCCGGGGTACGGGGAGCCGCCCGGGTACCGCGTCCCCCCGGAGGGCGGGGAAGCGGCTCCGGTGGCACCCCAGCCGGACGTCGGGGGCCCCGCGGGGGGCCCGGGGTGCGCCGGGGGCGCGGCCCGGGGAGGGGCTGCCGGGTGCGGGGGCTTGGGGGCCCCGGCCTGGACGGCGGGATGCACGCCCAGCCTGGCCCCGGGCGGCCCCGGGTACGGGGCGCCCGGCGGAGGCGGGGGCACGGACGGGTCGCCGGTCCCCGCTCCGGAGAGAGGAGGGGGCACGGGCCTCTGGCCGGGACCGTCCGACCGACCCGACGGCCCGGGCCCGGGCCCCGGGGCGAGCCCGGGGCCCGCGGCCGGGCCGGAACCCGCTCCCTGGCCGAATCCCTGACCGAGGCCGGGCCCCATGCCCTGACCGGGTCGTGAAGCCTGACCCGTGCCGGCATCCCGCCCCTGGCCGGAACCCTCGCCCGGCGCCTGGCCCGGTCGCTCGGGCGGTGGCAGCGGACCCCCCACTGCGTGCTGCATCCGGTGCCACTCCGTCTCGTACGCCTGATGTATTCGGTGCGCCGGAACGTTACCGCCCCCGGCCCCCACAAGGGGAACGGCCGGGGGTGTCTCCTGGTGCCCTGTCAGTCGGTCAGTTCCTCGGCGAGCGCCCGCAGCGCCAGCCGGTAGGAACCGATCCCGAACCCGGCGACCGTCCCGGTCGCCACGGCCGCGACGACCGAGGTGTGCCGGAACTCCTCCCGGGCGTACGGGTTCGAGATGTGGACCTCGATCAACGGGGCGGTCCGCTGGGCGGCCGCGTCCCGCATCCCGTACGAGTAGTGCGTGAACGCGCCCGGGTTGATCACCACCGGGGTCGAGGCGTCCGCCGCCTCGTGGAGCCAGCGGATCATCTCGCCCTCGTCGTTCGTCTCCCGCACCTCGACGTCGAAGCCGAGCTCCGCGCCGAGGGTCTTGCAGGACTCGACGAGCCCCTTGTAGGAGGTCGCGCCGTAGATGTCGGGCTCGCGGGAGCCGAGCCGGCCCAGGTTGGGGCCGTTGAGCACCAGAACCGGACGCGGCTCGCTCACGCCGACACCTCGCCGTACGCCGCGATCAGGACCGCCGGGTCGGGGCCTTCGAGGACGGTCGGCTTGCCGATCCCGTCGAGCACGATGAAGCGCAGCAGGTCACCGCGGGACTTCTTGTCCACCCGCATGGTCTCCAGGAGCTTGGGCCACTGGTCGCCGCGGTAGGTGAGCGGCAGGCCGACGGACTCCAGGATCGCGCGGTGCCGGTCGGCGGTGGCGTCGTCGAGCCGCCCGGCGAGCCGGCCGAGTTCGGCGGCGAAGACCATGCCGACGGAGACGGCGGCGCCGTGGCGCCACTTGTACCGCTCGTTCTTCTCGATGGCGTGGGCGAGGGTGTGGCCGTAGTTGAGGATCTCGCGGCGGCCGGACTCCTTGAGGTCCCCGGAGACGACCTCCGCCTTCACCCTGATCGAGCGGACGAGCAGCTCGGCGGTGTGCGGCCCGGCCGGGGTGCGGGCGGCCTGCGGGTCCTCCTCGATGAGGTCGAGGATCACCGGGTCGACGATGAAGCCGGCCTTGATGATCTCCGCGAGGCCGCTGACGTAGTCGTGCACCGGCAGCGAGTCGAGGGCCGCCAGGTCGCAGAGGACCCCGGCGGGCGGGTGGAAGGCGCCGACGAGGTTCTTGCCCTCGGCGGTGTTGATGCCCGTCTTCCCGCCGACGGCCGCGTCGACCATGGCGAGGACCGTGGTCGGTACGGCGATCCAGCGCACGCCCCGCAGCCAGGTCGCGGCGACGAAGCCGGCCAGGTCGGTGGTGGCGCCGCCGCCGACGCCCACGACGACGTCGCTGCGGGTGAAGCCGGTCTGGCCGAGCGCCTTCCAGCAGTAGGCGGCGACCTCGACGGTCTTGGCCTCCTCGGCGTTCGGCACCTGGATGGCGACCGCCTCGTAGCCCTGGTCGGCGAGATCCGCGCGGAGCGCCTCACCGGTGTCGGCGAGCGCCTCCGGGTGGATCACGGCGACCCGCTTGGCCTGGGTGCCGATCAGTCCCGGGAGCTCACCGAGCAGCTGCCGGCCGACCAGTACCTCGTACGGATCCGTGCCCGCGCTGCCCGCGACCTGGATACGGGTCACTGCCTGGTCCGTCGTCATGCGTCCTTCTTCAGATCCAGTGCCGCGAGGACCGCGTCCGCGACCTCTTCGGGAGTGCGGTCGTCGGTGGTGACGACGGTCCGCGCGACTTCGGTGTACAGATGGCGGCGCGCCTCCATCAGCTCGCGCCACTGTCGGCGCGGGTTGACGGCGAGCAGCGGCCGGGCGGTGTTGAGGCCGACGCGCCGGACCGCCTCGTCGACGTCCATCGAGAGGTACGCGACGGGCCGGCCGGCGAGCAGGGCGCGGGTTCCGGCGTCGAGGACGGCGCCGCCGCCGAGGGCGAGGACGCCCTCGTGCTCGGCGACGGCCGTGGCGACCGCGGCCCGTTCCAGGGCGCGGAAGTGCTCCTCGCCGTCCTCGACGAAGATGTCGGAGATCTCGCGTCCCTCGGCGGCGACGATGTCGGCGTCGGTGTCCCGGTAGGGCGCGCCGAGCCGTTCGGCCAGGAGCGCGCCCACCGTGGACTTGCCGGAGCCCATGGGCCCGACGAGGACGACCAGGGGGCCGGCGGTCACCGGATCGTCAGGTTGTCGAGGTACGACCGCACGTTGCGGCGGGTCTCGGGGACGCTGTCGCCGCCGAACTTCTCGACGACGGCGTCCGCGAGGACGAGCGCCACCATGGCCTCGGCGACGATGCCGGCGGCGGGGACGGCGCACACGTCGGAGCGCTGGTGGTGGGCCTGGGTGGCCTCGCCGGTGACGACGTCGACGGTGGCGAGGGCGCGCGGGACGGTCGCGATGGGCTTCATCGCGGCGCGGACGCGCAGCAGCTCACCGGTGGTCAGACCGCCCTCGGTGCCGCCGGAGCGGCCGGAGGTGCGCCTGATGCCGTCCTCGGTCCTCACGATCTCGTCGTGGGCCTGCGAACCGGGCACCCGGGCCAGGTCGAAGCCGTCGCCGACCTCGACGCCCTTGATGGCCTGGATGCCCATGAGGGCGGCGGCGAGCCGGGCGTCGAGACGCCGGTCCCAGTGCACGTGCGAACCGAGGCCGACCGGCACCCCGTACGCGAGGACCTCGACCACACCGCCCAGGGTGTCGCCGTCCTTGTGGGCCTGGTCGATCTCGGCGACCATCGCCTTCGACGCGTCGGCGTCGAGGCAGCGGACCGGGTCGGCGTCGAGCTTCTCGACGTCGGCGGGGGTCGGGTAGACGCCGTACGGCGCCTTGGCGGCGGCCAGCTCGACGACGTGCGACACGATCTCGATGCCCGCGGCCTCCTTGATGAAGGAGCGGGCGACGGCGCCGAGGGCGACCCGGGCGGCGGTCTCCCGGGCGCTGGCGCGCTCCAGGATCGGCCGGGCCTCGTCGAAGCCGTACTTCTGCATGCCGGCGAGGTCGGCGTGACCGGGCCGGGGCCGGGTCAGGGGGGCGTTGCGGCCCGTCTCCTTGAGCTCCGAGGGGTCGACCGGGTCGGCCGACATGACCTTCTCCCACTTGGGCCACTCGGTGTTGCCGACCATGACGGCGATCGGGGAGCCGAGGGAGAGTCCGTGCCGGACTCCGCCGAGGAAGGTGATCTCGTCCTGCTCGAACTTCATCCGGGCGCCGCGCCCATAGCCGAGACGCCGCCGCGCGAGGTGGTCCGCCACCAGCTCAGTGGTGACCGGGACGCCGGCGGGAAGACCCTCCAGCGTCGCGACCAGCGCGGGTCCGTGGGATTCCCCAGCGGTCAGCCAACGCAACCTGCTCAACGATGCTCCTCATGCTCGCGCCTGGGCACTGCGACGGCGAGACCGGGTGCGCGGCCCTGGCCCGCCTCCCCGATCCTCCCACGCCGGGGCGACCGCTTGGTCGCCGGTCCAGCTATCGGACGCGCGTCTCGTTCTCCTGGAGGGGCAGGTCCTCGTCCGGTGACCCGCCGAAGCGGGTACGCAGCCATCCGAGAACCGCGTGCACGGCGAAGGCGCCGACCGCGGCGAGGAGCGGATACCGCGCCCAGTCGGGCAGACCGCTGAAGACCACCGCCCAGAGGAAGCGTCCGATGTCGAGCGGCATGTCCCAGCGGGACGCCAGTATCAGTTCCTCACCCATGACGCCGTACTCCCCCGTGCTCCGCTCGACCCGGCGGTGCAGCCTACCGGGCGGTCAGCGCCCGCTCCCCCGCCGCCCTCATGGCCGCGAGCGGGGCCTTCGGGACGCCCGTCATCCGCTCGACCTGGAGGACGGCCTGGTGGACGAGGAGGTCGAGGCCGCCGACCACCTTGCCGCCGCGGTCGGACCAGGCCGCGGCGAGCGCCGTCGGCCAGGGGTCGTACAGGACGTCGAAGAGCGTCCCGACGGCGTCGGGGACGGCGGTCGCCAGGGCGTTCGTGGTGCCGGCGGGGGTGGTCGCGACGACCAGCGGGGACGCGAAGGCCTCCGCCGCGTCGTCCCAGGCGGCGGTACGCACGTCCACGCCGAGCCGCTCGCCCCAGCCGCGCATCTCCTCGGCCCGCGCCTCGCTCCGTACGTACGCGGTGACGGGCCCCGCGCAGATCCGGGCGAGGGCGGCGAGCGCGGAGGAGGCGGTGGCGCCGGCACCGAGGATCGCCGCCTCCTCCACCTTCTCGACGCCCCGCTCGCGCAGGGCGGCGATCATGCCGGGGATGTCGGTGTTGTCGCCGACCCGGCGCCCGTCCTCACGGAGGACGACGGTGTTGACGGCCTCCACGGAGGCGGCCGTGTCGCTGATCTCGTCGAGCAGCGGGATGATCGCCCGCTTGAGCGGCATGGTCAGCGAGAGCCCGGCCCAGCTGTCGTCCAGCTCGCCGACGAAGCCGGGCAGTCCGGCCTCGTCGACCTCGAAGCGGTCGTAGGACCAGTCGTCGAGGCCGAGCTCGGCGTACGCGGCCCGGTGGAGGACCGGGGAGAGCGAGTGGGCGATGGGCGAACCGAGGACGGCCGCGCGGTTCTGCTTTCTCACTGGCCCGACTCCCGTTGCTTCTCGTACTCCGCGACGTTCCGGTTGTGCTCGTCGTTCGTCACGGAGAAGACCGTCTTGTCCTCGTTGATCGACACGAAGTAGTACCACGGGCCGTCCGCGGGGGAGATCGCCGAGTTCAGCGCGTCGATGCCGGGGTTGCTGATGGGACCGGGGACGAGGCCCTTCACGTCGTACGCGTAGGTGTTGTACGGGTCCTTGATCTTGCGCATGTCCTCGACGGTGCCGACGTCGAGGGTGCTCGTTCCCTTGAGGTAGTTCACCGTGGAGTCGAACTCCAGACGACCCGCCGTCTGCGTGTTGCCCGGCTTGAGGCGGTTGTAGACCACCCGCGCGACCTTGTCGAAGTCGTGCTTGTACTTGCCTTCGACCTGCACGAGGCTCGCGACCGTCAGCAGTTCCCACGGCCCCTTCAGGCCGTGCGCCGACGCCTTCCCCTCCAGGTCCAGCTTCGCGTACTCCTGGTTCGCGCGGGACACCATCTTGCGGAGGGCTTCCTCGGGCTTGCTGTTCTTGGCGACGGGGTAGCTCGCCGGGAAGAGGAATCCTTCCAGCGGGTCCTTGACGTTGTCGTGGTTCTTGGCCCAGTCGGGCAGGCCCAGCGAGTCCGCCTTCGCTCGGGCGATGCCCTTCGTGGTGCCGGGCTTGAGGTCGAGGCGCTTGTCGAGGGTGTCGTACACCCAGGAGTTGCGCTTGCCCTCGGGGATGACGAAGTTGGTCTGGCTCGCCGGGTTGAGCATCAGCGCGACCGCGCTCTCCGCCGACATCTCCTTCTTCAGCGTGTAGACGCCGGCCTGGATGGAGAGACCCTTGGGGTTCTGCTGCTGCGCGGAGACGAAGGCGTCGACGCTCTTGACGACGCCCGCCTTCTTGAGGATGTTTCCGATCTCGTAGCCGCCCGCGGATTTCGGGATCTCGACCTGGACGTCTCCGCTGCCGCTGCCCGTGTAGTCGGGCGCCGCACCGAACTCTCCCTGCCAGAACTGGTACCCGAAGTAGCCGACGCCGCCGACGCCGCCCGCCAGGACGAGCGCGACGACCAGGCAGGCCACGCCGTTCTTGCCTTTGCGTTTCTTCGCCTTGCCGCGGCGTTCGCGGTCGCCGCCGCGCGAGCCCCGGCCGGGGGCCGGTTCCTCGTCGTAGTCGTCGTCCTGGTCGTCCCCGCCGGTGAAGAAGGGGTGTTTCTCCTCCTCCGGCTCCGGGCGCACCTCTTCCTCCGGCGCCCAGTCGATCACCGGTTCCGGCGGGTTCTGCCGGTGGCCGGGAGGCTGGGGCGGCGGGTAGGCCTCGGGCGTGCCGTAGAGGTCGGGGTTCTGGCCGCCGTACGGATCGGCCGGGGGCGCGCCGTAGGCCATCGCCGCCTGGCCGGTCTCCCAGTTGCCGTCGTACTGCTGTCCGAGGTGCCCGGGCGTGTCGTAACCGCTCTGGTACCCCGTGTCGTACTGCTGCTGCGGGGGCTGCTGGTACTGCTGCTGCTGGTACGCCTGCTGCTGGTACTGCGGGTCGACGTACCCCTGCGGCTGCTGCTCATACTGCTGCTCGTACTGCTGCGCGTGCTGCTGCTGGTACGGGTCGCCCTCGTACCCCTGGCCGCCATGACCGTCCTGACCTGCCTGGACGCCGTGGCCACCCTGGCCGTACGGGTCCTCGTAGCCCTGGCCGTCGTGCCCGTACTGGCTCGCCTGCTGCGGGTAGTGCTGCTGCTGGCCCTCCCACCCCTGGTCCCCGTAGAGCGGGTCCCCGGGGTGCCACGGTTCGGAGCCGGGGCTCCGGCCATACTCAGTCATCGATCCCCAAAACAGCCGCGAGGCTTCCGGACGATCCGCCTCTACGTAGTGCGGCAGTTGTTCGAACACCGCCGCATCGCGCGGAACGTTACCGTATCGCGATCAGATGACCACTTCGACGCCCTCACCGGGCGGATTACCTGATACCCGTTCGGACTCAAGAGCGGCTTGCAGGATGATCACAGCGGCGGCCTGGTCGATGACGGACCGCCCCTTCTTCGCCTTCACTCCCGAGGCCCGCAGGCCCTGCGTGGCGGTCACAGTCGTCATGCGCTCGTCGACCAGGCGGACGGGCACGGGGGCGATGCCGCGCGCCATCTCCCCGGCGAAGGCACGGACCTTGGTCGCGGCCGGACCCTCCCGCCCGCTGAGCGAGCGGGGCAGGCCCACGACGACCTCGATCGGCTCGTACTCCTCGACGATCTGGCGGAGCCGCCGGTGGGCGGCCCGGACGTCACGTCCGGGCACGGTCTCCACCGGCGTGGCGAGGACCCCGTCGGGATCGCACGAGGCGACCCCGATCCGGGCGTCCCCGACGTCCACCGCGATACGGCGGCCACGACGCATCGTCACGCCGTCTCCGTCACGAGTCGCTCGACGGCGGCGATGGCCTCGCCGACGGCCTCCGGGTTCGTACCGCCGCCCTGGGCGACGTCCGGCTTGCCGCCGCCACCGCCACCGAGGGTCTTGGCGGCGGTGCGGACCAGCTCGCCGGCCTTGAGGCCGCGCTCGCGGGCGGCCTCGTTGGTCGCGATGACCGTGAGCGGCTTGCCGTTGGCCGTGGTGAACAGGGCGACGACGGCCGGGCGGCCGCCCGGGATGCGGCCCCGCACGTCGAGGACCAGCCTGCGCAGGTCGTCGGCGCCGGTGCCGTCGGGGACCTGGCCGGTCACGAGGGCGACGCCGCGGATGTCCTGGGCGGAGTCGACGAGACCGGCGGCGGCCTGGAGGACCTTCTCCGCGCGGAACTTCTCGATCTCCTTCTCGGCGTCCTTCAGCTTGCCGAGCATGGCGGAGATCTTCTCCGGCAGCTCCTCCGGACGGCCCTTGACCAGCTCCTGGAGCTGGGCGACGACCGTGTGCTCCTTGGCGAGGAAGTGGTACGCGTCGACGCCGACGAGGGCTTCGATGCGGCGCACGCCGGAGCCGATGGAGGACTCGCCGAGCAGCTTCACCAGGCCCAGCTGGGCCGTGTTGTGGACGTGCGTACCGCCGCACAGCTCCTTGGAGAAGTCGCCGATGGTGACGACGCGCACCTTGTCGCCGTACTTCTCGCCGAACTCGGCGATGGCGCCCTGGCGCTTGGCCTCGTCGATCGGCATGACCTCGGCGTGGACCTCCAGCTCGCGCGCGAGGACCTCGTTGATCTTCTGCTCGACGTCGGTGAGGACCGCGCCGGGCACGGCGTTCGGCGAACCGAAGTCGAAGCGGAAGCGGCCGGGCTGGTTCTCGGAACCGGCCTGAGCGGCCGTCGGGCCGAGGGCGTCGCGCAGCGCCTGGTGGGTGAGGTGGGTGGCCGAGTGGGCGCGGGCGATGGCCCGGCGGCGGCGCACGTCGATGGCGGCGTAGGCGGTGGCGCCCACGGTCACCTCGCCGACCTGCACGGAACCCTTGTGCACGGAGACGCCGGGGACCGGCTGCTGGACGTCGCGGATCTCGATGACCGCGCCGCTGTGCAGCTTGATCCGGCCCTGGTCGGCGATCTGGCCGCCGCCCTCGGCGTAGAAGGGGGTGCGGTCGAGGACGACCTCGACCTCGTCGCCCTCGGAGGCGGCCGGCGAGGGGACACCGTTGACGAGGAGGCCGACGACCGTGGTCTCGCCCTCGGTGTTGGTGTAGCCGGTGAACTCGGTGGCGCCGTTGCCGTCGGCGATCTCCCGGTACGCGGTCATGTCGGCGTGGCCGGTCTTCTTGGCCTTGGCGTCGGCCTTGGCGCGCTCCCGCTGCTCCTTCATCAGGCGGCGGAAGCCGTCCTCGTCCACGGAGAGGCCCTGCTCGGAGGCCATCTCCAGGGTGAGGTCGATCGGGAAGCCCCAGGTGTCGTGGAGCAGGAACGCCTTGTCGCCGGAGAGGACCGTGCCGCCGGCGGCCTTGGTCTCGGTGACGGCGGTGTCGAGGATGTTCGTGCCGCCCTTGAGGGCCTTGAGGAAGGCGGCCTCCTCGGCGAGGGCGACGGTCTCGATGCGCTTGCGGTCGGTGACCAGCTCCGGGTACTGCTCGCCCATCGTGTCGATCACGGTGTCCACGAGTTCCTGGACGACCGGGCCGGTGGCGCCGAGCAGGCGCATGTTGCGGACGGCGCGGCGCATGATGCGGCGCAGCACGTAGCCGCGGCCCTCGTTGCCGGGGGTGACGCCGTCGCCGATGAGCATGACGGAGGTGCGCATGTGGTCGGCGACCACGCGCAGCGAGACGTCGCTGTCGTGGGTCTTGCCGTAGTCGACGCCGGTGAGCTCGGTGGCCTTGTCGATGACGACCTTGAGGGTGTCCGTCTCGTACATGTTCTGGACGCCCTGGAGGATCATCGCCAGGCGCTCGAGACCGAGGCCCGTGTCGATGTTCTTCGACGGCAGCTCGCCGAGGATCGGGAAGTCGTCCTTGCCGGAGCCCTCACCGCGCTCGTACTGCATGAAGACCAGGTTCCAGATCTCCACGTACCGCTCGTCGTTGACGGCCGGGCCGCCCTCGACGCCGAAGTCGGGGCCGCGGTCGTAGTTGATCTCGGAGCACGGGCCGCAGGGGCCGGGGACGCCCATCGACCAGTAGTTGTCCTTCTTGCCGAGGCGCTGGATGCGCTCGGCGGGGACGCCGACGACGTCGCGCCAGATCTGCTCGGCCTCGTCGTCCTCCTGGTAGACGGTGATCCAGAGCTTCTCCGGGTCCAGCCCGTAGCCGCCGTGCGCCACCGAGGTGGTCAGCAGCTCCCAGGCGAGCTTGATGGCGCCTTCCTTGAAGTAGTCGCCGAAGGAGAAGTTGCCGCACATCTGGAAGAACGTGCCGTGGCGGGTGGTCTTGCCGACCTCTTCGATGTCGGGCGTGCGCACGCACTTCTGCACGCTGGAGGCGCGCGAGAAGGGCGGCTTGACCTCACCCAGGAAGTAGGGCTTGAAGGGCACCATGCCGGCGGGGACGAGCAGCAGAGTCGGGTCGTCCGCGATGAGCGACGCCGAAGGGACGACGGTGTGCCCGCGCTCCTCGAAGAAGCTCAGCCAGCGGCGGCGGATTTCAGCCGACTCCATCAGTGGTCCTCATTCCGGTTGTACGAGATCGTGGGGATTGGATACGTGGTGGTCGGGCGCGCCGCGGGATCGAGCGCGGCCCTGCGGCGGGGCGGCGGAAGCTCGCGGTCCCGGTCGTCGGCCGGGGCTGCGTCCAGGCCGAGCGCCTCGCCCAGTTCGGCCTCCCGCTGGACCATGCCGGCCCGTACGTCGAGGGCGAAGTCCTTGAGGCGGTGGCCGGCCTCGATCGCCTTGTCCGCCGCCTGGGCCGCGAGGCTCTCGGGGGTCAGCTGCTTCAGCTTCCGGTTGACCTTGGTGGTGGCCCACACGCCGGCGGCTGCGCCGGCCGTGAACCAGAACGTGCGGCGGAACATCGCGGCTCAGCCCTTCTGCTTCCGGCGTCGCGAGGACGGCACGGTACGGCCGACGATCACAGTACGTCGCGAGGAGGCGCGCGGCGCGTCCTCGCCGTCCCCGCCCCGGCCGAGCGCCTTGCGCACGCCGTAGCCGAAGGCGGCGACCTTGACGAGCGGGCCGCCGAAGGCGGTGGCGACGGTGGAGGAGAGCGCGGAGGCGTTGGAGGTGACCTCCTGGACGTCCGAGGCGATGGCGTCGACCCGGTCGAGCTGGGTCTGTGCCGAGCGCACGGTCGCGGAGGCGTCGGCAAGGAGGGGAACGGCCTGTTCGGTCACGTCCGCCACCAGCCGGGTGGTCGCCCTGAGCGTCTGCGCCAGCCTCACCAGCACCACGGCGAGGAAGGAGACCAGGATCGCCCAGAAGACGGCCACCAGGATCCCGGCAACCTCTCCACCGGTCACTCTGCACCGCTCTCTGTGTCGTTGGGCCCTTGTGAAAAGTCGTCTCCCGACCCTATCGCGCCTGCGCTGTCCTGCCGTACCGCATTACCGCCCGTGGGGCGGGAGTTGCGGGAACCGATTGTACGGAGAGCGTGGGGATGAGTACGCTCCGTGTCCCATGCGACGCAGCAATCTCCCGGCGGAGCTGAACCGATTCGTCGGCCGGGCCGCCGAGCAGGCCGCACTGACGGCGCTCCTCGACGATTCCCGCCTCGTCACGGTCGTGGGCGTGGGCGGGGTCGGCAAGACCCGGCTCGCGCTGCGCGCCGCCGCTGACGTGCGGAAACGCTACGGCGACGGGGTCCGGCTCGCCGAACTCGCGCCGCTGCGCGACCCCGGTCTCGTCGAGTACGCCCTGGCCGAGGCGCTCGGCCTGACCGACCACACCTCCAGGACGCCGCGCGAGGTGCTCCTCGACCACCTCGCGGAGCGTCGGCTGCTGCTCGTCGTGGACGGTTTCGAGCACCTCGTGGAGCGGTGCGCGCCGCTGCTGCGGGAGGTCCTCGCGCACGCTCCCGGGCTGACGGTCCTGGCAGTCGGCCGTCGGCCGCTGCGGGTGGCGGGCGAGGCCGTGTTCCCGCTGGCGCCGCTCGGCGAGTCGGACGCGGTGACGCTCCTCGCGGAGCGGGCGGCGGAGGCGGGCGC
Organism: Streptomyces sp. NPDC058664; assembly: GCF_042716635.1. Taxonomy (NCBI): domain Bacteria; kingdom Bacillati; phylum Actinomycetota; class Actinomycetes; order Kitasatosporales; family Streptomycetaceae; genus Streptomyces; species Streptomyces sp. NPDC058664. Next base: position 29,179 of record NZ_JBHXRW010000070.1, read on the forward strand.
GCCCGCCCTCCCGGCCGGCGGGGACGCCGCGCGCGAGCTGTGCCGGAGGCTCGACGGGATTCCGCTCGCCCTGGAACTGGCGGCCGGACGGCTTCCGCTCCTCTCCGTCGAGCAGATGCTGTTCCGCCTCGACGACCGTTTCCGGCTGCTCACGGACGGCGCGCGCGGGGCGCTCCCCCGCCATCAGACCCTGCGCACGGCCATCGGCTGGAGCCATGAGCTGTGCACCCCTGAGGAACGGCTCCTCTGGGCGCGGCTCTCGGTGTTCCCCGGCCCCTTCGACCTAGAAGCGGTGGAGTACGTGTGCGGGGGCCGGGAGCTGCCGCCGGAACGGATCCTGGATCTGCTCGGCGGGCTGCTCGCGCAGTCGCTGCTCGTCCGGGAGGACTCCCCCGCGGGTCCCGCGTACCGGATGCTCGACACGGTCGCCGCGTACGGGGCGGAGTGGCTGGCGGCGCTCGGCGACACGGAGCGGATGAGGCGGCGGCACCGCGACTGGTACATGGGTCTGGCCACCTGGTGCGAGCTGGAGTGGTTCAGCCCGCGCCAGCCCGAGGTGGCGGCCCTCGCGGAGACGGCGCTGCCGCATCTGCGGGCGGCCCTCGACCTGTGTCTCGAACTCCCGGAGGACACGCACCTCGCCCAGCACCTGGCGGGCACCCTCTGGTTCGCGTGGGTGGGCTGCGGGCGTCTCTCGGAGGGCCGGCACTGGCTGGAGCGGGCGCTCGCGCTCGACTCCGGGCACGAGGATGCGCGGCTGAAGGCGCTGTGGGTGCTCGGGTACGTGGCGGTGCTCCAGGGGGACGGTACGGCGGCGGTGGCGGCGCTCCACGAGTGCGGGGAGCGGGCCCGGTCCTCGGGGAACGCCCTTGCGGAGGCGTACGCGACGCACCGGATGGGCTGTCTCGCGCTGCTCACGGACGACACGGCGCGGGCCGAGGAGTTGATCGGGCGGGCGCTCGACGCGTACCGGGAGCTCGGCGAGCTGAACAGCAACGTGCTGATGGGCCAGGTCGAGGTGGCGATGGCGCGGGCCTTCCGGGGCGACCTGGAGGGAGCGGTCGTGCTGTGCCGGGAGGTCCGGGAGATCTGCGAGGAGCGGGGCGAGCTGTGGACCCGGGCGTACGCCCTCTACGTGCTGGCGTACTCGGCGTGGACCCGGGGCGCGTACGGGGAGGCGCGGGAGCTGCTCACCGAGTGCCTCCTGATCAACCACACCTTCCGTGACCTGGTCGGGCTCGTCCTGGCGATCGAGGTGCTCGCGCTCGTGACGGTGAGCGAGGGCGATCCGGTGGAGGCGGCGGTGCTCCAGGGGGCGACGGTGCCGATGTGGGGCACGGTGGGCGTCCGGCTCTTCGGATCGGAGGCGTTCGACGGGCCGAGGGCGCTCTGCGCGCGGCAGGCGGAGGAGGCGCTGGGGGCGGAGGCGTACGGCGTCGCGTTCCGGGAGGGCCAGGGGCTCTCGGCGGCGGAGGCCGTGGAGCGCGCGCTCGCGGCCGGCCGGGGTCCGGCCGTCGCCTGCCCGGCGGAGGCGTACGCCCCGCGGCCCTTCCGTACGGCCGGATCGGCGGCGGTCCCGGGAACGCGGAAGCCCGCCGGCTCCCCCACCGGAAAGGGCGGGGAAGCGGCGGGCTGAACACCGCGGGGGTGGTACCAGCGCCTTGCTGAGATCAGCGGGCGTAGTACTCGACGACCAGCTGCTCGTCGCAGATGACCGGGATTTCCTTGCGGTTCGGGTCGCGGTCGAGGCGGAAGGCCAGGGCCTTCAGGTTGACCTGCAGGTAGCGCGGGGTCTCGCCGTCGGCGGCGAAGCCACCCTCACGGGCCATCTCGAACAGCGGCTTGGTGCGGCTGCGCTCGCGGACCATCACGACGTCGTCGGGACGGACGCGGAACGACGGCTTGTCGACCTTGCCACCGTTGACCTGGATGTGGCCGTGGACGACCATCTGGCGGGCCTGGTAGATGGTGCGGGCGATGCCCGAACGCAGGACCAGGGCGTCGAGGCGACGCTCGAGCTCGACGACCAGCGCCTCGCCCGTCTTGCCTTCGGCCTTCTTGGCGCGGTCGTAGGCGCGCGCCATCTGGCGCTCGCTGATGTCGTACTGGGCGCGCAGACGCTGCTTCTCGAGCAGACGGACCTTGTAGTCCGAGTTCTGCTTGCGGCCACGGCCGTGCTCGCCCGGCGGGTAGGGGCGGGCCTCGAAGTACTTGACGGCCTTGGGGGTCAGCGCGATGCCGAGGGCACGCGACTTCTTGACCTTGGGACGGGACTGGTTCGGCATGAACCAACCTCTCTACTGGTACGAAACGGCTTCACCAGGGTTAGGGGAGGTCGCATCCGCAGCCGGGAAACCCGCCGGGTCCGTACGGGACGGACCTGTCGGGCAGCCGCTCCCAGGTCTGGGCACATACGTGCAGCACGCGAACGACCCACCGCCGCTCCCGGGAACCGGGTGGTGGTGGGTGGCACGCGACACCTTCGAAGGTGCGCGACGCTCCTGGAGACTCTGCCCGGGGGCCGGGTCTCCGGCTGACTGTCCCGTTCTGGTGGCGCCGACCGGGGTCGGACACGGGACGCAGCAATCTGAACCAGTGTACCGGGTCCGCGGGGCGCCCTCGAACGGGGTCCGGACCCGCCGGTCCTACTCCTCGCCCCTCAGACGGGCCCTCACTCTTTCCACCACGTCCGCGTACCTCGCCTCCGCGCCGTAGCGCGTGGGCTCGTAGTACTGCTTGCCGTGGAGGGCGTCCGGGGCGTACTGCTGGGCCGCGATGCCGCCCGGTACGTCGTGCGGGTAGACGTAGCCCCGGGCGTGGCCGAGCTTGGCCGCCCCCTTGTAGTGACCGTCGCGCAGGTGCGGCGGGACCGAACCCGCGAGGCCGTTCCGTACGTCCGCGAGGGCGGCGCCGATCGCGGTCGTCGCCGCGTTCGACTTCGGGGCCAGGGCGAGGGCGATGGTGGCGTGGCTCAGGGTGAGCGCCGCCTCGGGGAACCCGATCATGGCGACGGCCTGCGCGGCGGCGACGGCGATCGGCAGCGCGTTCGGGTCGGCGAGACCGATGTCCTCGCTCGCGGAGATCATCAGCCGGCGGGCGATGAACCGCGGGTCCTCCCCCGCCTCGATCATCCGCGCCAGGTAGTGCAGGGCCGCGTCCACGTCGGAGCCGCGGATCGACTTGATGAGCGCGCTGGCCACGTCGTAGTGCTGGTCGCCGTCCTTGTCGTACTTCACGGCCGCGCGGTCGACGGTCTCCTCGACCGTCCGGAGGGTGATCTCCGGCTCGCCCTTGGCGATGGCGGCTCCGGCCGCCGCCTCCAGGGCGGTCAGGGCGCGCCGGGCGTCACCGCCGGCGACGCGGAGCAGGTGGGCCTCCGCGTCCTCCGGCAGGGTCACGGCCCCGCCGAGCCCGCGCTCGCCGGTGAGGGCCCGCGCCATCAGGCCGCGCAGGTCGTCGTCGGTCAGCGGCTCCAGGGTGAGGAGCAGGGAGCGGGAGAGGAGCGGGGAGATCACGGAGAAGTACGGGTTCTCCGTGGTGGCGGCGATCAGCGTCACCCAGCGGTTCTCGACGGCGGGCAGGAGCGAGTCCTGCTGGGCCTTGGAGAAGCGGTGGATCTCGTCGAGGAAGAGGACGGTCTCCTTGCCGTAGCCGCCGACCGCGCGGCGGGCACCGTCGATGACGGCCCGGACCTCCTTGACGCCCGCGGTGATCGCCGACAGCTCCACGAACCGCTTGTCGGTCGCCTTGGAGACGACGTACGCGAGGGTGGTCTTCCCGATGCCCGGCGGGCCCCAGAGGATGACCGAGGAGGCGCCGGCGGGGCCGCCGTCCCCTTCTCCCACCAGTCGGCGCAGCGGCGATCCGGGCTTGAGCAGGTGCCGCTGGCCCACCACCTCGTCGAGGGTGCGCGGGCGCATCCGGACGGCCAGCGGGCTGCCGGCGGGGTCCTTCTCCTGGCGGTCTTCGGCTGCTGCGGTAAAGAGGTCGGGCTCCACAGTCATGAAGCCTAGGTCACGGCACCGACAGCGCGGCCCGCCCCGTCAGCCGGTCCAGAAGTCCCACCAGCGGGTCAGGACCAGCATGCCGATGATCCCGATGTGCAGGACGGGGAGGATCCAGGTGAACTCGTCGAAGAAGGTCCTGAGGCCGCGGGGCGCGGGGACGACGCCGTGGCGGACGTTGTGCGAGGTCACGTACCAGAACATGACGATGGTGGCGACCCAGGCCAGGCAGCACCACAGGCAGAGCGAGTTGATCTCGTACAGCGACTGGTACATGAGCCAGGTGCAGAAGCCGACACCGAACAACGTGCCGGCGTTGAGGCCGAGCCAGTACCAGCGGCGGTAGCGGGCCCCGGCGAGCAGGGCCAGACCGATCGCGACCACCATGGCGTACGTGACGAGTCCGAGCATCGGGTTCGGGAAGCCGAACACCGAGGCCTGCTCGCTCTTCATGATGTTGCCGCAGGAGACGATCGGGTTGAGGCTGCACCCCGGGGTGAAGTTCGGGTCCTCGAGGAGCTTGAACTTGTCGATCGTGATGACCCAGGCCGCGAGCACTCCGGCGGCTCCGGTGATCACGAGCAGCCAGGCGAAGGCCCTGCTCGCGCCGATCGTGCCGGCGCCGTCCCGGCCGGGCGCGGCCTCTTCCACCGCTGCCTTCGTCATGTCGTTTTCCCTCGGTCGTCCGCCTGTGGGGGCACGGTCATTCTGCCGCACCGCGCCCCGCGTCCGCCGTTCGCCGGGGATAAGGAGGACGACGGAAGGGGCCCCGGCCCCCCCCCCCCGGGGGGGGGGGGGCCCCGACCCGCGGGATTAAAAAAAAAAACCGGGCCCCCAGGGGGGGGGGGGTGT
>NZ_JBHXRW010000071.1:0-33819 GCF_042716635.1 Streptomyces sp. NPDC058664
CGGGCGCGTTGCCGGCGATGCCGGTGACGTTGACCGTCGAGGTCACCGCGACGCCGTTGTCCGGGATGGACACGTCGGCCGCGTTCTCGAAGACCTTGCCCACGGGCGGCTCGGTGCCGCCGGGGCGGGTACCGACGTTGACGCCGGCCCAGGCGTGCTGGACCGCGAGCACCTCGGGGCTGCCCGCGCCGTACAGCTCCGTGGCCACCGCGACGGTGCCCGTGCGGGCGCCGGCGTAGTTGGTGGAGGAGTTGAACTTGGTGGTGAGCGCCTTGAACCAGATCAGCGAGGCCTTGTCCCGGCCGATGCCGGTGACGGGCAGGCCGTCGGAGGTCGGCGAGTCGTAGGTCACGCCGTTGACGGTCTTGGTGCCGCTGCCCTCGGAGAGCAGGTAGTACCAGTGGTTGGCCGGGCCCGAGGAGTAGTGGACGTCGACGCTGCCGATGCCGGAGTACCAGTAGTCCTTGGACGAGCCGTCCTTGCTGGGCTTGTCCATGTAGCGCAGCGGGGTGCCGTTGCCGCGGATGTCGATCTTCTCGCCGACGAGGTAGTCGCCCTGGTCCTGGGCGTTGTTGGCGTAGAACTCGACGGCCGCCGCGAAGATGTCCGAGGTGGCCTCGTTGAGGCCGCCGGACTCGCCGCTGTAGACCAGGCCGGCGGTGACGGAGGTCAGGCCGTGGGTCATCTCGTGCGCGGCCACGTCGATGGAGGTGAGCGGCTTGGCGTTGGCCGCGCCGTCGCCGTACGTCATGCAGAAGCAGGAGTCCTGCCAGAAGGCGTTGACGTACGCGTTGCCGTAGTGGACCCGGGAGTACGCGCCGACGCCGTCGCCGCGGATGCCGGAGCGGCCGTGCACGTTCTTGTAGTAGTCCCAGGTGAGCGCGGCGCCGTAGTGCGCGTCGGCGCCCGCCGTCTCCAGGTTCGACGGGGTTCCGTTGCCCCAGACGTCGTCGGGGCCGGAGAAGAGCGTCCCGGTGCCGGACGTACCCCGGTTGAGGTTGTACGTCTTGTGGTTGCCGCGGGTGGTGTCGGTCAGCGTGTACGAGGGCGCGGTGCCGAGGGTGACCGAGCCGCTGTACTGCGTGTTGCCGGTGCCGTTGTGCACGGCCTGCCACTCGTACAGCTTCGCGCCGGTCTTCGCGTCCGTCACGACGTGCAGCTCGTTCGGGGTGCCGTCGTGCTGGAGGCCGCCGACGACGGTCTCGTACGCGAGGACGGGGGCGCCCGAGGCCATCCAGACGACCTTGCGCGGGGCGCGCTCGGCGTCCGTCTCCTTCGAGCCCTCCGCCTTGGCGAGGCCGACGGCCTGCTTCTCGGCGGCGGCCGGGGCGACGGTGGCCGCGAGGTCGACGTTCTTCAGCTCCGCGCGGGAGGACTTGGTGACCGAGGTGGTCGCGCCGGCCTTGGTCTCGGCGACGATCAGGTCACCGCCGAGGACGGGCAGTCCGGCGTAGGTGCGCTCGTAGCGCGTGTGGGTCGTGCCGTCGCGGTCCTGCACGACGTCGCGGACGACCAGCTTCTCCTGGGCGCCGAGGCCGAGGGCCTTGGCCGTGTTCGCCTTGTCGGCGTCGGCGGCCTTGATGAGCGCGGTGCGCTCGGCGGGAGTGAGGTCGGCCGGGAGCTTGCCGGGGTTCGCCCGGTCGGCGGCCTGCGCCTTGGGGGCGGTGGGCCAGCCGATGTCGGCGGAGGCGGTGCCGGACTGGACACCGACCGCGATCATGGCGGCGGCGGCTATCAGGGCGCCGGTCGCGGTGGCGCGACGGCTGGGCGTGGATCTCACGCAGACTCCTTCTTGCGAGGGGGGTACCGGCGGACTGGGTGGGCCCGTCCGGGCGGAGCAAGCAGAGCTGTGGAGCACGTTCGAACGACGTGGAGCACGTTCGGGTGGCGCGGTACTCGTTCGGGTGAAGCGGCGAACGGTGATGCGAGGAACCGGGGAGAGACTGACAGGAGTGACGGGGACCTGTCAGGAGTGCGGCGAGAAGTTGGCCGGAATTCGTCCGCTGCCCGTACGTCGGTGTTCGTTAACCGGACGTTTCGCCGATCATGGACGCGATACCGTCCAGCGTTCGCCGAAGCCCGAATTCGAAGAGCGCGTCCAGGTCCAGACCGAAGTCGCCGCCGCTGGTCACCGAGTCCAACTCGGGGTACGAGCCACTCGCCTGGATCGCGTCGAGCCGTGGCTCATTCTGTTCCATCCACTCGCCGTCGGAGATCCCCGTGTCCTGGCGCGCCTGCTCCTCCAGGTCGTCGGCCATCGACAACCCCTGGACGTAGGCGAAGATCAGCAGATGCGTGTGGAGCTTCTCCTCGTACGTCAGCGGAGTCCCCCGCAGCGACCGCAGCACCCACTCCAGGTACGCCAGCGCGTTCGGCGTCGCGACCGGCCGCGTGAACGAGGCCATCGCGTGCGCCATCCACCGGTGCCGGGAGTACACCCCGCGCAGCCACCGCGCGCCCTGCTCGAGCCCTGTCCGCCACTCCGCCGGCACCGGACCCAACGGCACCTCCCCGCACGCCGCGTCCGCCATCAGGCGCACCAGCTCCGCCTTCCCCGGCACATGGCGGTACAGCGCCATCGTCGACACCCCGAGAGCCGTCGCCACCCGGCGCATCGTCAGCGCGTGCAGCCCCTCCGCGTCGGCAAGTTCGAGCGCCGCCTCCACCAGCCGCTCCCGCGACAGCGGCTCCGCGTCCGGACCCGCGGGGGCGACGACCACCGTGCCCACCCCCGGCTCGGCCCGCACCAGGCCCTCCTGCCGCAGCACCCCCAGCGCCTTCGTGGCCGTCGCCATCGCCACGCCCCACTCCCGGGTGATGGCCCGCGTCGACGGCACCCGGTCGCCCGGGGCGAGCTCGCCCGACCGGACGCGTCGGCGGAGCTCGGCGGCGATGGCGAGGTAGGGCGGCCGGTTCGTCACGGCGGCGAGTGTACTAGTGCACCAGGACGCCGTACACGCCGGTGACACGGGCCTTCGATGGCGTGCCGCCCGGGCGTACTAGGGCACGCGTGGCGGCGTACACGGCTCCCCTGCTTCCCTCCCCGCATGACACTCACCGCGAACCCCGGGCACGGCGCCGGACCCGACGCAGGACCCGCCCGAGCCGGCCGCCGCGAATGGGCCGCCCTCGGCGTCCTCATGCTGCCCCTCCTCCTCGTCTCCATGGACGTCTCCGTCCTCTACTTCGCGATCCCCTCCATCGCCGCCGACCTGCGCCCCGGCGCCACCGAGCAGCTGTGGATCCTCGACATGTACGGCTTCGTCCTCGCCGGACTCCTCATCACCATGGGCGCCCTCGGCGACCGCGTCGGCCGCCGCGGACTCCTCCTCGGCGGCGCCGCCCTCTTCGGCCTCGCCTCCGTCGCCGCCGCCTACGCCCACAGCCCCGGCACCCTCATCGCCGCCCGCGCCCTCCTCGGCGTCGCCGGCGCCTGCCTCATGCCGTCCACGCTCGCCCTCATCCGCACCCTGTTCCACGACCCGGCCCAGCGCGCCAGGGCCGTCACCGTGTGGACCGCCGTCATGGCGAGCGGCATCTCGTTCGGACCCGTCGTCAGCGGAGCCCTCCTCGAACACTTCTGGTGGGGCTCCGTCTTCCTCATCAACCTCCCCGCCATGGCCCTGCTCCTGATCCTCGGCCCGATGCTGCTCCCCGAGTCCAAGGGCGCCACCGGCGGCGGGCGCTTCGACCTCGCCGGCGCCGCCCTCTCCCTGGCGGCGCTGCTGCCCCTCATCCACGGCGTCAAGGAGATCGCCGAGGACGGCTGGGCGCCGGTGCCCGCCCTCGGCATCACCACGGGCCTCGTCCTCGGCTTCGTCTTCGTACGCCGGCAGGCCCGCCTCGCCCATCCGATGGTCGACCTCCGCCTGCTCCGGCAGCGGGCCTACGGCGGCTCCGTCCTCGTCAACCTGCTCGCCATGGTCGCGACCGTCGGCTTCGCCGTCTTCCTCACCCAGTACCTGCAGTCCGTCCTCGGCCAGAGCCCCTTCGAGGCCGCCCTCTGGAGCCTCGTCCCCAGCGGCGGCGTCCTCGTCGCCGCACCGGTGGCCGCGGCGCTCGCCCGGCGGGTCGACCGGGCGTACGTCATGGGCGGCGGGTTCCTCGTCTCCGCCGCGGGCTTCGCCTGGCTCGCCGGGGTCGACCGCGCCACGCCCCTGTGGGCCGTCCTGGTCGGCGGCGGCGTCTACGCCGCCGGGCTCGTCTCCGCCATGACCCTCGCCAACGAACTCGCCCTCGGGGCGGCTCCGGTGGAGCGCGCCGGATCCGCCGCCGCCGTTCTCGAGTCGGGGCAGGAGCTGGGCGGGGCGCTCGGGATGGCGGTCCTCGGGTCGGTCGGGGCCGCGGTCTACACGGCCGCGATGCCCTCCTCGGCGCCGGCCGCCGCCCGGGAGACGCTGGGGGGTGCGCTGGGGTTTCCCGGGCCTGTCCTTGAGGCCGCGCGGGATGCCTTCGTCCGGGCCATGGGGGGCGCGGCTGTTGCCGCCTGTCTTCTGATGCTTCTCGCGGCGGGGGTGGCGGTCGCTCTGCTGCGGGGTGCGCGTGCCTGACACCCGTGGGGGTGCCGTGGGGGCCGTTCCGGGGGTCGCGTTCGGGACTGCATGATGTACGGCGCCCGCGGTCCGTTTGTTGTGGGCGTCTCTGAAGCGCCACACATCACGCTTTACGTCCCGAACGCGCCCCCTCCACGTCCCCCACTGCTGTTTCGTTTTCAGCTCACCAGGCTCTCGCGCCAGGCGCGGTGCAGGCCCGCGTAGCGGCCCTCGCCCGTGACCAGGGCCGAGGGTGTGCCGTCCTCGACGATCCGGCCCGACTCCATCACCAGGACCCGGTCCGCCACTTCGACCGTGGAGAGGCGGTGGGCGATGACCACCGCCGTACGGCCCGCCAGGACCGTGTCCATGGCTCGTTGCACCGCCCGCTCGCCCGGTACGTCGAGGGAGCTGGTCGCCTCGTCGAGGATCAGGACCGCCGGGTCCGCGAGGAGGGCGCGGGCGAAGGCCACCAGTTGGCGCTGGCCCGCCGAGATCCGGCCGCCGCGCTTGCGTACGTCCGTGTCGTAGCCGTCCGGGAGGTTCTCGATGAACTCGTGCGCCCCGATGGCCCTGGCCGCCTGCTCGATCTCCTCGCGGGTCGCGTCCGGGCGGCCGATCGCGATGTTCTCGGCGACCGTGCCCGAGAAGAGGAACGCCTCCTGCGTCACCATGACGACACCGCGGCGGAGTTCCGGGGTGGCCAGGTCGCGGAGGTCCACGCCGTCGAGTCGTACCGCCCCGTCGGTGGGATCGTAGAAGCGGGCCAGGAGTTTGGCCAGGGTCGACTTGCCCGCACCCGTCGCACCTACCACTGCCACTGTCTGGCCCGGCGGGATCGTCAGGTCGAAGGCGGGGAGGACCTCGCCGCCCGTGCGGTACGCGAAGCGGACCTGGTCGAAGACGACCTCACGGCCCGGGGAGCCGGTGCGGTCGGGAAGGTCCTTGGGCGCCCGCGTCTCCGGTACGCCCGGTTCCTGGGCGAGCAGGCCCGCGATCTTGGTGAGGGACGCGGCGGCCGACTCGTAGGAGTTGAGGAACATGCCCAGGCGGTCGATCGGGTCGTACAGGCGCCGCATGTAGAGGACCGCGGCCGCCAGGACGCCCAGTTCGAGGGAGCCCGAGGCCACCCGGTAGGCGCCCCACAGACACATGCCGGCGACCGCTGTGTTCGCGACCAGGCGAGAGCCGACCACGTAGCGGGCCATCTCCAGGAGGGCGTCGCCGTTGCTGCGCTCGTGCCGGTGGTTGAGGGCCGCGAACTCCGTGTCGTTCGCCTGTTCCCGGCGGAACGCCCGGACCGGGCGGATGCCGTTCATCGTCTCCGCGAACTTCACGATCACGCCCGCGATCGCCGTGGAGCGTTCGGAGTAGACCCGGCCGGCACGCCTTCTGTAGAGGCGCACGAGGAGGTACAGGGGGAGGAAGGAGGCCACCGCCACCGCTCCGATCCCCAGGTCCAGCCAGAGGAGGATGACGGAGATCGAGAGGAAGGAGAGGAACACGCCGATCAGTTCCTGGAGACCCTCGGAGAGGAGCTCCTGGAGCGATTCGACGTCCGTGGTCGAGCGGGAGATCAGCCGGCCCGAGGTGTACCGCTCGTGGAAGTCGACGCTGAGGACCTGGGCGTGGCGGAAGATCCGGCCGCGCAGGTCCAGGAGGACGTCCTGGTTGACGCGCGCCGCTCCGCGGACGAAGACGTACTGGAGGACGCCCGAGAGCGCCGCGCAGAGGAGGTAGCCCAGGGCCACCGCGACGACCGGACCGTGGTCGCCGTCCCGGAAGGCCGGGACGCCCCGGTCGATGGCGTACGCGACGAGCAGCGGGCCCGCCTGGATCGCCCCCTCCCTGACGAGGAGGACGAGCGCCGCGAACGCGACCCTCACGCGGTGCGTCGCCAGGAGCGAGCGGAGCAGCGCGCCCGTCGCCCCCGGGGGCGACGGCAGGTCGTCGCGGTCGAAGGGGTCCCCGGCCGGGGCTTCCCGCTCGGTCGGCCGGGTGTCCGTGGTGTCGGTCATCGGTTCTCGTCCTTGCCCTCGCCGGACATCAGCCAGGCGTACTCCTCGCTGCTCCGCAGCAGTTCCTGATGGGTGCCGACGGCCGCGATCCGGCCCCGCGACAGCAGCGCGACCCGGTCGGCCAGCATCACCGTCGACGGGCGGTGCGCCACGACGAGCGCCGTCGTCTCCCGCAGCACCTCCCGCAGGGCCGCCTCCACCCGTGCCTCCGTGTGCACGTCGAGCGCCGACAACGGGTCGTCGAGGACCAGGAAGCGGGGCCGGCCGACGACCGCGCGGGCGAGCGCGAGCCGCTGGCGCTGCCCGCCGGAGAGGCTCAGGCCCTGCTCGCCGACCTGGGTCGCGGTGCCCTCGGGCAGCCGGTCCACGAAGCCGTCCGCCTGCGCCACGCCGAGGGCGCGCCGCAGCTCCGGTTCGCCGGCCTTGTCACCGGCGCCCATCAGGACGTTCTCGCCGACGCTCGCGGAGAACAGCGTCGGTTCCTCGAAGGCCATCGAGACCAGGCTCCGCAGCCGTTCCCGTTCCATCAGGGCGATGTCCTCGCCGTCGAGGAGGATGCGGCCGCCGGACGCCTCGTGCAGCCTCGGTACGAGCGCGGTGAGCGTGGTCTTGCCGGAACCCGTGCCGCCGACGAGGGCCAGGGTCTCGCCGGGGCGGATGTGCAGGTCGATGCCGTCCAGGACGGGCGGGGAGCCCGCGGGGGCGTCCGGGTAGCGGAACGACACGCCCTCGAAGCGCACCCCGTCGGGGCCGTCCGCCGTCGTGTCCCCCGCGGTGGGGGTGTCCGGTTCCTCGTCGGCGTCCATCACCTCGAAGTACCGTTCCGTCGCGGTCGCCGCCTCCTGGCTCATGGCGAGCAGGAAGCCGATCGACTCCACCGGCCAGCGCAGCGCCAGGGCCGTCGAGAGGAACGCGACGAGCGTGCCCGCCGACAGGTCACCGTCCGCGACCCGCACCGTGCCGAGGACGAGCGCCGCCCCGATGGCCAGTTCGGGTACGACGGTGATGACCGCCCAGATCATGGCGAGCAGCCGGGCCTTGGCCAGTTCGGTGCCGCGCAGTTCCCCCGCGAGCCTCCGGAAGGCGCGGGCCTGGCTGCGGTGCCGGCCGAAACCCTTCACGATCCGGATGCCGAGGACGCTCTCCTCGACGACCGTCGTCAGATCGCCCACCTGGTCCTGGGCGCGGCGCGCGACGAGCCCGTACCGGCTCTCGAAGAGCGAGCAGACGATCACGAGCGGCAGCACCGGGGTCAGCAGCACCAGGCCGAGGGACCAGTCCTGGGCGAGCAGCAGGACGTAACCCGCGAGGATCGTCACGCCGTTGACCAGCAGGAACGTCAACGGGAAGGCCAGGAACATCCGGACCAGCATCAGATCGGTCGTGCCGCGCGAGAGCAGCTGCCCGGACGCCCACCGGTCGTGGAAGGCGATCGGCAGCCGCTGGAGCCTGCCGTACAGGTCGGCCCGCATCCGCGCCTCGACCCCGGACAGCGGCCGTGCCACCAGCCAGCGCCGGAGCCCGAAGAGCACGGCCTCGGTGATCCCGAGCAGCAGCAGGTACAGCGCCCCCAGCCACACCCCGCCCGGGTCCCGGTCCGCGACCGGCCCGTCCACCATCCACTTCAGGACGAGCGGGATGACGAGCGAAAGACAGGAGGCGACGATCGCGACGGACGCGGCCGCGAACAGCCGCCCGCGCACGGGCCGCACGTACGGCCAGAGCCGGAGCAGCGCACGCACGGCGGAGCGCGGGGGAGCGGCACCGGGGCCGGAAGCGGCGGGTACGGGGGGCTCGGCGGGCGCGGAGGGCTCTGGGGCGACAGGTATCTCGGGCATCAGGTCCGACCATACGGTTCACCCCTGACACGTCTCATCCGGTTTTCCGGCCGTCCTCCCGGACCGGGAGTCGTACCGCCCGTCAACCGATCGGTTGACGGCCGGTACGAGCGGGATGGCCGATACCGGGGGTCGCGCCCGGCCGACAGGCTGGGGACATGACAGCGATCGAGGTGCGGGGACTGCACAAGACGTACGGCGGCCGGAAGGTCGTCGACGGGATCTCCTTCGACGTCGGCGAGGGGGAGATCTTCGGGATCCTCGGCCCCAACGGCGCCGGCAAGACCACCACCGTCGAGTGCGTCGCGGGACTGCGGACACCCGACGAGGGGCGGGTGCGCGTCTGCGGACACGACCCCGTCGCACGGCACGACGAGGTCACCCGGCTCCTCGGCGTCCAGCTCCAGGAGAGCGAACTCCAGGCCAAGCTGACCGTCCGTGAGGCGCTCGACCTGTACGCCTCCTTCTACGAGCGGCCCGCCGACCGGCGGGAGCTCGCCGAGCGGCTCGGTCTCCTGCCGCACCTGGGAACCCGGTTCGGGAAGCTGTCGGGCGGCCGGAGGCAGCGGCTCCTCATCGCCCTCGCGCTGATCGGCGCGCCCCGGGTCGTCGTCCTCGACGAGCTGACCACCGGACTCGACCCGCGCGCCCGCCGCGAGGCCTGGTCGCTCGTCGAGGACGTCCGGGCGGGCGGCGTCACCGTCCTGCTCGTCACCCACTTCATGGAGGAGGCCCAGCGCCTCTGCGACCGGATCGCCGTCATCGACGGCGGCCGGCTCGCCGCGCTCGACACCCCCGACGGGCTGATCGGGCGGGCCTCGGCGGCGAAGGAGATCTCCTTCGCCGCCGACACCCCGCTGGAACCGGCGGAGCTCCGCGCGCTGCCGGGAGCGGTGGGGGCGGAGACGAGGGACGGCAGGACCGTCGTCCACGGCACCGACGAGACCGTCGGCGCCTTCGTCTCGCTCCTCGCCCGCCGGGGCGTCACGGCCCGCCGGCTCCGCGTCACCGACGCCACCCTCGACGACGCCTTCCTCGACCTGACGGGAACCGAACCGCGATGAGTACGAGCACGAGCACGGGTACCGGCACCGCTACCCGCACGTCCACCGCCACCGCCACCGCCACGGTCCTGCGGACCGAGGCCCGGCTCTTCGCCCGCGAGCCCGGAGCCCTGTTCTGGGTGATGGCCTCACCGACCGTCCTGCTCGTCGTCCTCGGCCTGATCCCGTCCTTCCGCGAGGCCTCGGACGACCTCGGCGGACGCCGGGTCATCGACCTCTACGTCCCCGTCTCCGTCCTCTTCGCCCTGATCATGGCCGGACTCCAGGCCATGCCGCCGGTGCTCGCCGGCTACCGCGAGCGGGGCATCCTGCGCCGGATGTCCACCACCCCGGTCCGCCCCGCGACGCTGCTGACCGCCCAGCTGGCGCTGCACGCCGCCGCCGCGCTCGTCTCCTCGCTCCTGGTGATCACCGTGGGCCGGCTCGCCTTCGGCGTCGCCCTCCCGGAGAACCCGCCGGGCTACGCCCTCGCGCTGCTCCTCGCCGTCGCGGCCGGGCTCTCCCTCGGCGCCGCCGTGTGCGCCGTCTCCCGCACCCAGAAGATCGCCACCGCCGTCGGCTCGGCCGTCTTCTTCCCCATGATGTTCACGGCGGGAGTCTGGGTCCCGGTCCAGGCCATGCCGGATACGCTGCGGGGGATCGTCCAGCTCACCCCCTTCGGTGCCGCCTCACAGGCCCTCGACGCGGCCGCGTCGGGCGGCTGGCCCGGCTGGGCGGCGCTCGGTGCCATGGCCCTGTGGACGGCCGTGCTGACCGCCGCGTCGGTGCGCTGGTTCCGCTGGGAGTGACCGGAAGTGGAAGGGGGCGGCCGGACGATGCCGACCACCGTCGAGGAACCCTGGCGCCGGTTCTTCCGCTGGGGGCCGTACGGACTGCTGGCCGTCGCGACCGTGATCTCGGCCGCGGCGGCGGACATGCTGATGGACGGTACGGAGAAGTCCGCGGCCGGCGCCCTGGTGGCCGCCGCGCTCGCCCTCCAGGTGGGGTGGGACCGTCTGCGCGTCCGGGCGCCGGCCGGCCCGGCGCCCCGGGAGGAGGACCCGGACGCCGGGCATCCTTCGCCCGCGCCGGTGTTCCTGCCCGGCGGGCCGGGGCCCGCCTCCATCGCCTACTTCACCCTCCGTACCGCCCTCGCCTTCGCGCTCACCTGGCTCAACCCCTTCTTCGCGATCTACGCCTGCATCGGTTACTTCGACGCCGAACACCTCCTGCCGCGCCGGGTCCGCCGTGCCGGACTCCTGGTCACCGCCGTCATCATGGCGGGCTCCCAGTCCGGCGGCCTGCCGCCCACCGGGCCCGTCCACTGGCTGGCCTTCGGCGGTCTCTTCGCCCTCAACGCCTGCCTCGCCGTCGTCTTCTCCCACCTCGGCGCCAAGGAGGCCGAGAAGGCCGCCGAGCGGGCCGCCACGATCACCGAGCTCGCCCGCGCCAACGCCCGCCTCGAACAGGCCCTCGCCGAGAACGCGGCCCTCCAGGCCCAACTCCTCCTCCAGGCCCGGGAGGCCGGGGTCGCCGACGAGCGCCGCAGGCTCGCCGCCGAGATCCACGACACCCTCGCCCAGGGCCTCACCGGGATCATCACCCAGCTCCAGGCCGCCACCGCGGGCCCCGACCCGGAGGCGGGCCGCGTCCATCTGCGGCGGGCCGCCGACCTGGCCCGGCACAGCCTGGGCGAGGCCCGCCGCTCGGTGCGGAACCTGAGCCCGGTCGCCCTGGAGCACGACAGCCTCCCCGAGGCCCTCCGCAAGACCGTCGGGACCTGGGCCGAACGCACCGGCGTCGACACCCGGTTCACCGTCACCGGCACCGAACGGCCGCTCCACGACGAGGTCGCCGCCACCCTCCTGCGGATCGCCCAGGAGGCCCTCGCCAACGCCGAACGGCACTCCGGCGCGTCCCGGGCCGGCGTCACCCTCTCCTACATGGGCGACGAGATCACCCTGGACGTGCGCGACGACGGCCGCGGCTTCGAACCGGGCGCCCCCGGCGGGGGGTTCGGCCTCGCCGGCATGCGCGCCCGCGCCGAACGGCTCGCCGGGGCCGTGACCCTGGAGACCGCACCGGGCGAGGGGACGGCCGTCTCCGCTCGCGTACCGTGGGCGGGCCATGACTGACATCACCCTGCTGATCGTCGACGACCACCCCGTCGTACGGGACGGCCTGCGCGGCATGTTCGCCGCCCCCGGCTCCGGTTTCCGCGTCCTCGGCGAGGCCTCCGGCGGCACCGAGGCCGTCGCGCTCGCCCTCCGCCTCGACCCGGACGTGGTCCTCATGGACCTGCGCATGCCGGAGGGCGGCGGCGTCGACGCCATCGCCGACCTCACCCGGCTCGGCGCCCGCTCCCGGATCCTCGTCCTCACCACGTACGACACGGACACCGACACCCTCCCGGCGATCGAGGCCGGTGCCACCGGCTACCTCCTCAAGGACGCGCCCCGCGAGGAACTGTTCGCCGCCGTACGGGCCGCCGCCGAGGGCCGCACCGTCCTCTCCCCGGCCGTCGCCTCCCGCCTCGTCACCGCCGTCCGCGCCCCCGTCGCCCCGGCCGTCGACACCACCCTCTCCGCGCGCGAGACCGAGATCCTCGTCCTCGTCGCCAAGGGCACCGCCAACCGGGCCGTCGCCGCCGAGCTGTTCATCAGCGAGGCCACCGTCAAGACCCATCTGACGCACATCTACGCCAAGCTGGGCGTGAAGGACCGGGCGGCGGCCGTCGCCGCCGGTTACGAACGGGGCATCCTGGGCCGGGCCTGACGCCCGGCCCCCGCCGTCCCCGAGGCCTCAGGCCGCGACCCGCAGCAGCACCACCGACCGGGCCCCCACCGTGAGCGTCCCGCCGCCCCGGTGGACCGTCCCCGGGGCCCCGGACTGCTCCTCGCGGGCCGTGTCGACGACCAGTTCGTACGACTCCGCCCAGGGCGGGCCCGGCAGACGGAACTCCAGCGGGTCCGGGCCCGCGTGGAGCACGGCCAGGAAGCTGTCGTCGGTGATCTGCTCGCCGCGCCCGTCCCGGCCCGGTATGTCACGGCCCGACAGGTAGAGGGCCAGCGTGGCCCTGGGGGCGTACCAGTCCGCCTCCGTCATCTCCGTGCCGTCGGCGCCGAACCAGGCCAGGTCCCGCAGCCCGTCCGCGCCCTGCGGCCGGCCGGAGAAGAAGGCCCGTCGGCGCAGCACCGGGTGGCGGTGGCGCAGGTCGAGCAGCCGCCGGGTGAGGGCGAGGAGCTGGGCGCGCCCCGGGTCGTCGGGCAGGGACCAGTCGAGCCAGCCGGTCTCGTTGTCCTGGCAGTAGGCGTTGTTGTTGCCGCCCTGGGTGCGGCCCATCTCGTCGCCCGCGACGAGCATCGGCACCCCCGTCGACAGGAGCAGGGTGGTGAGCAGGTTCCGCAGCTGGCGCAGGCGCAGGGCGTTGACCCCGGGGTCGTCGGTCTCGCCCTCGACGCCGCAGTTCCAGGACCGGTTGTCGTGGGTGCCGTCCCGGTTGCCCTCGCCGTTGGCCTCGTTGTGCTTGCGCTCGTACGTGACGAGGTCGCGGAGGGTGAAGCCGTCGTGGGCGGTGACGAAGTTGACGGAGGCGTACGGCCGACGGCCACCCCAGGCGTACAGGTCGCTGGAGCCGGAGAGCCGGTAGCCGAGGTCCCGCACGTCGGGCAGCGCCCCGCGCCAGAAGTCCCGTACGGCGTCCCGGTAGCGGTCGTTCCACTCGGTCCAGAGGGGAGGGAAGGAGCCGACCTGGTAGCCGCCGTTGCCCACGTCCCAGGGTTCGGCGATCAGCTTGACCCGGCGGAGCACCGGGTCCTGGGCGATCACCGCGAGGAAGGGGGAGAGCATGTCGACGTCGTGCATCGAGCGGGCCAGGGCCGCCGCCAGGTCGAAGCGGAAGCCGTCGACGCCCATCTCGGTGACCCAGTAGCGCAGTGAGTCGGTGATCAGGCGCAGCACCTGGGGCTGGACGACGTGCAGGGTGTTGCCACAGCCCGTGTAGTCGGCGTACCGGCGGGCGTCGGACTGGAGGCGGTAGTAGCCGCGGTTGTCGATGCCCTTCAGGGACAGGGTGGGGCCGAATTCGCCCGCCTCCGCCGTGTGGTTGTAGACGACGTCGAGGATCACCTCGATGCCGGCCTCGTGCAGCGCCCGCACCATCCGCTTGAACTCGCCGACCTGCTGTCCGGTCGTCCCCGAGGACGAGTAACCGGCGTGCGGGGCGAAGTAGCCGATCGAGTTGTACCCCCAGTGGTTGCGCAGACCGCGCCGCAGCAGGTGGTCCTCGTGCGCGAACTGGTGCACCGGCAGCAGCTCCACCGCCGTCACCCCGAGCCGTACGAGGTGCTCGATCGCCGCCGGGTGGGCCAGGCCCGCGTAGGTGCCCCGCAGGTGCTCGGGGATGCCCGGGTGGAGCCGGGTGAAGCCCTTGACGTGCAGCTCGTAGATGACCGAGTCCTGCCAGGGCGTCTTCGGTCTGCGGTCGTCGGACCAGTCGTCGTCGTCCTGGACGACGACCCCCTTCGGGACGAACGGCGCGGAGTCCCGCTCGTCGCGGACGGTGTCGGCGATGTGCTGCTGCGGCCAGTCCCGGACGTGCCCGTACACCTCGGACGGCAGCGTGAAGTCGCCGTCGACGGCCCGCGCGTACGGGTCGAGGAGCAGTTTCGCCGGGTTCCACCGGGCGCCCGTCCACGGGTCCCAGCGGCCGTGCACCCGGTAGCCGTACCGCTGCCCGGCACCGACCCCGGGCACGAAGCCGTGCCAGATCTCATGGGTCAGCTCGGTCAGCGGCAGCCGCCGCTCCGTACCGTCCGGGGCGAAGAGGCACAGCTCCACGGCCTCCGCCCCGCCCGCCCACAGGGCGAAATTGGTGCCGGCGACCCCGTCGGGCCCGACCCGGCAGCGGGCCCCCAACGGCGTCGGCGCGCCCGGCCACACCGGTGGCCCGGCCCGCTCCGGGGCATGCTCCGGTACCGCCTCCTGCTCGGCTGCGCTCGCCACCGTCCCGGCCTCCCGCGGCTCGTCGGGCCCCGCACCCGGGGAGCGACGGCGTCCCGGCCGCCGCTCCCGTGCGTGTCCTCCTCCTGTTCTTCCCGCCGAGCCCCGCTCCCAACATGACCCGCACGCACGTTTCCCCTGGAGGGTGGCCGTCGTTGGGCCGAGCGTGACACTTGTATGGAAGCGGGCGAGGTACGCCCTCGCGGTGGCGGGACTGATGGCGGGCCTCGTGGGATGCACGGGAAACGGCGGCGAACGGGGCATCGGCCTCCCCTTGCCGGGCAAGGCGCGGGCCCCCGGTGACGTGATCCGGGTCAGCCCGGAGGACGGAAGCCGCGGGGTGAGGGCCGACGGGCCGGTCGAGGTGAAGGTGGACAGCGGACGGCTCGAACGGGTGACCGTCGTCCAGGTGGAGGACGCCCAGCGGACCGAGATCGTGGGGGAGATCTCCGCGGACGGGCTGCGCTGGCGGCCCCGGCCGGACGCCCGGCTCGCGCTGGCCGCGAAGTACAGCGTGGACGCGGTCGCGCTCGACGCGCACGGCCGCCGTTCGGCCCGGCACACGACCTTCACCACCGTGGTGCCGGAGAGCCGTTTCATCGGCTACTTCAAACCGGAGAATCGTTCCACGGTCGGCACCGGCATGATCGTTTCCTTCGGCTTCAACAGGCCGATCGAGAACCGCGCCGAGGTCGAGCGGGCCATCCGGATCACCTCGGTGCCGCCGGTGGAGGTCGTCGGCCACTGGTTCGGCAAGGAGCGGCTCGACTTCCGCCCCGCCGCGTACTGGCGGCCGGGCACCCGCGTCACCGTGCGGCTCGGCCTGCGGGACGTCGAGGGGGCGCCCGGCGTCTACGGCATCCAGCGCAAGACGGTCGGCTTCACCGTCGGCCGCTCCCAGGTCTCCGTGGTGGACGCCGCCGCGCACACCATGGAGGTCAGGAGGGACGACAAGGTCCTGGCGACGCTGCCGATCACCGCGGGGGCGCCGAAGACCACCACGTACAACGGGAAGATGGTGGTGACCGAGCTGTACGACGTGACGCGGATGGACGGGGCCACGGTCGGCTTCGGCGGCGAGTACGACATCAAGGACGTGCCGCACGCGATGCGGCTCACCGAGTCGGGGACCTTCCTGCACGGGAACTACTGGGCCTCGCCCGACACCTTCGGCACCGCCAACGTCAGCCACGGCTGCGTCGGACTCCGGGACGAGAAGGGCGGCAGCGCGGAGTCCCCCGCGGGCTGGTTCTTCGAGCGGACGCTCATCGGCGACGTGGTGGAGGTGGTCAACTCCCGCGACCGGAAGGTGGCTCCCGACAACGGCCTCGGAGGCTGGAACATGGAGTGGGACCGGTGGAAGGCCGGCTCCGCCCTGCGCTGAACACCCGTCGCCCCCGCACCGCCCGGCACTTCCGCCGTCCTACCAGGCCGATCGTGACTGATCGGGACTGAACGGTGACATTCACGAGGATCTTTCGTGTCCTGCGGTGTGATTATCTAGCGCCGTGTGCGCGAGTGAATGCGCACGGGGGTGGGGCCGTGGCGGTGCCAGGCCGTGCGAGGGGAGAAGACCACAGTGAACGGGCAGCCGATATCGGGGACATCGGTAGGGGCCGAGGGGCGGCGCGGCCGACGGCGCGGGGGCGTCCGGCTCGGAGCGCTCGCGGCGGGGGCGATGCTCCTGCTGCTCACCGCCTGCGGCGGCGGTGAGACGCCCGGCGGCAGCGGTACGGGGGGACAGGGACCGGCGGCCCAGGGCGGCGGCAAGCAGGACAACGCGGCCTCCCAGGCGGTCGTGACGATCCTTCCGAAGGACGGCGCCGACGCGGTCGCCACCAGTGGTGCCCTCAAGGTCACCGCCGCACAGGGCAAGCTGACCACGGTCACGGTCGCCGACTCCAAGGGCACCGCGGTCGAGGGCGAGATCGCGGCGGACGGCTCCAGCTGGTCGCCGACCGCCCACCTGGCCGCGGCCACCCAGTACAAGGTCCACGCCGTCGCGAAGGACGCCGAGGGCCGCGAGTCGGCGAAGGACACCACCTTCACCACCCTGGTCCCGAAGAACACCTTCATCGGCCACTACACGCCGGAGGACGGCTCGACCGTCGGCGTCGGCATGCCGGTGTCCATCAACTTCACCCGGGGCATCACCGACCCCGACGCCGTCGAGAAGGCCATCAAGGTGACGGCCGAGCCGGCCGTGCGGATCGAGGGCCACTGGTTCGGCAACGACCGCCTCGACTTCCGCCCGGAGAACTACTGGGCCGCCGGCACCAAGGTGAAGGTCGAGCTCAACCTGGACGGCGTCGAGGGCCGCCCGGGCGTCTACGGCAAGCAGAAGAAGACGATCTCCTTCACCATCGGCCGCCGCCAGGTCTCCACGGTCGACGCCAGTGCGAAGACGATGAAGGTCGAGCGCGACGGCAAGATCATCAAGACGATCCCGATCACCGCGGGCGCCCCGTCCACGACCACGTACAACGGTCAGATGGTCATCAGCGAGAAGTACAAGGTGACCCGCATGAACGGGGCCACGGTCG
This sequence comes from Streptomyces sp. NPDC058664, assembly GCF_042716635.1. Lineage (NCBI taxonomy): Bacteria > Bacillati > Actinomycetota > Actinomycetes > Kitasatosporales > Streptomycetaceae > Streptomyces > Streptomyces sp. NPDC058664. The sequence goes on from NZ_JBHXRW010000071.1 coordinate 16,976, forward strand.
GCTTCGGCGGCGAGTACGACATCAAGGACGTGCCGCACGCGATGCGCCTGTCCACCTCGGGCACCTTCGTCCACGGCAACTACTGGGCCTCGGCCGGCACCTTCGGCTCCTCCAACGTCAGCCACGGCTGCGTCGGCCTCCAGGACGCGCGGGGCGCGGGCGACGGCTCCATGCCGGCGGCCTGGTTCTACGACCGCTCGATCATCGGCGACGTGGTCGTCGTGAAGAACTCGAAGGACAAGCAGATCAAGCCGGACAACGGCCTCAACGGCTGGAACATGTCCTGGTCGGAGTGGATCGCGTAGTCGTACGCGAGCGAGTGCGGGCCCGGTGCTGTGAGCAACAGCACCGGGCCCCTTCTCGTTAACGGACACTAACCTTCCTCCCATGACTGTGAACCTCGAAGTCGCCGAAGGCGTCGGCACGATCCGCCTCGACCGCCCCCCGATGAACGCCCTGGACGTCGCCACCCAGGACCGGCTGCGCGAGCTGGCCCAGGAGGCGACCGACCGCGACGACGTGCGGGCCGTGGTCCTCTACGGGGGCGAGAAGGTGTTCGCGGCCGGCGCGGACATCAAGGAGATGCAGGTCATGGACCACGTGGCCATGGTCAAGCGCTCCCGCGCGCTCCAGGACTCCTTCACCGCCGTCGCCCGCATCCCCAAGCCCGTCGTCGCCGCGATCACCGGCTACGCCCTCGGCGGCGGCTGCGAGCTCGCGCTCTGCGCCGACTACCGGATCGCCGCCGACAACGCGAAGCTGGGCCAGCCGGAGATCCTGCTCGGCCTGATCCCGGGCGCCGGCGGCACCCAGCGCCTGTCCCGCCTGGTCGGCCCCTCCAAGGCCAAGGACCTCATCTTCACCGGCCGGATGGTCAGGGCCGACGAGGCCCTGACGCTGGGGCTGGTCGACCGGGTCGTCCCGGCCGCCGAGGTGTACGAGCAGGCGCACGCCTGGGCCGCGAAGCTGGCGCAGGGCCCGGCGGTCGCCCTGCGGGCCGCGAAGGAGGCGATCGACCAGGGTCTCGAGGCCGACATCGACACCGGTCTCGCCATCGAGCGCACCTGGTTCTCGGCTCTGTTCGCCACCGAGGACCGTGAGCGCGGGATGCGCAGCTTCGTCGAGGAGGGCCCGGGGAAGGCGAAGTTCGCCTGACGGGTCGTCCGCGGGGGTCATTCCATCGGAACGGCCCCCGCGGACGTCTCGGTACGGCCATGATGGGGGGCATGGCGGGCCTGGAGGGTAGGGAACAACCGTGGCAGCGCACCAGCGCTGCCGCGGCGCGGTGGTCACCGGCCGCGGACGACGAACAGGCCGTCGGAGCACTGGAGTTGTACGGCAATCCGGCGGAGGAGGACGTCCGCCTGCCGTCCCGCCCCGAATCCGCGTGGGTGGCCCGCAGGCTCACCCAGCACGTCGTGCTGCGGCAGTGGGGTCTCGGCCCGCAGATCACCGAGCACGCCGTGCTCCTGGTCTCGGAACTCGTCGGGAACGCGGTCCGGCACACCGGCGCCAGGGTCTTCGCGCTGCGGTTACAGCGGCGGCGCGGCTGGATCCGGGTCGAGGTGCGGGACCCCTCGCGCGGACTTCCCTGTCTGATGCCGGTGCACGAGCTCGACACGAGCGGCCGTGGCCTCTTCCTCGTCGACAAGCTGTCGGACCGTTGGGGCGTGGACCTGGCGCCGCGCGGCAAGACGACCTGGTTCGAGATGCGGGTCTCCGACCGCTGACCCCGCGCCGGCGCCCCCCGGACGCACGGAAGCCCCCGTGCGCCGTGGTGGGGCGCGTGGGGGCTTCCGTGTGGTGCGCCGTGGACGGGGGGGTGTATCCACGGCCGCTATGTCGACCTGGCCCGGGTCAATGGGGGTCGTGTCTCCGACTATGGCAGACGGGTGGCCTTGCCGCCAAAAGTCCTTAGTGGTGCAATGCAGGTCAAATCATGACAGTTGCATAATGAATCGTTGGTGACGTGCAGCACTCACCTTGCAAACAGTGAATGACTATGCAGTTCATCGATTGTTTCCCGTGATCGTCCGGATGGTGGACACCCCTTCAGGGCTCGCAAACGTCCTGGATTGGCCTAATCGTAATAAATCGGGCGCTACCACCTTTAAATGGTCGAGTGAAACCGACCGACCGCCGTGGAGCCCTCCGCGCGGGAGCGGCCGCCGCCCTCGCGGGAACCCTCGCCACCGCCTGCGGCACGGCCCCCCACCCCGCCGCTCCCGCCCCACGGAGCCCCGCGCCCCGGGCTCCCGCCCCCACGCCCCACGCGGCCCCCGCCCCGCGGCGCCTGCCAGGACAGCCCGCCGAGATCGCCCACGGCCCCCGCGACCGGCCCCGGGTCGCCCTCACCTTCCACGGCCAGGGCGACCCCGCCCTCGCCCGGACGCTCCTCACCCAGGCCGAGAACGCCGGCGCCCGCGTCACCGTCCTCGCCGTCGGCAGCTGGCTCGACGCCCACCCCGGCCTGGCCCGGCGCGTCCTCGACGGCGGACACGACCTCGGCAACCACACCCAGCACCACATCGACGTCAACGCCCTGACCGAGGCCGAGGCGCACGCCGAGATCGAGGCCTGCGCCACCCGGCTGCGCCGGCTCACCGGCTCCATCGGCAGCTGGTTCCGGCCCTCCCGCACCCGGCACGCCACCCCCGCCGTCCTGCGCGCCGCCCACCGCGCCGGATACCCGCACGTCCTCTCGTACGACGTCGACTCCCTCGACCACACCTCGCCCGGCGCCACCGCCGTCGTCCGCAACGTCACCGGCACGGTCCGCGCCGGATCCGTCGTCAGCCTGCACTTCGGCTACCCCGGCACCGCCGCCGCCCTGCCCCTCCTCCTCGCCGAACTCGACCGCCGCGGGCTGCGCGCGGTCACCACCACGGAGCTGCTGACCTGATGGCACACCGCACGCACAGCCACCTCACGAGGAGGACCGGGACCCTCCTCGCCGCCGCCCTCCTCGCCGCCCTCGCCGGCTGCGGCACCGGGGACCCGGGCGACGGGGCCGCCCCCGTCAAGAAGGCCGCCGCCGTACCGAAGCAGGCCACCGCGCCCGCCGGACTGCCCGGCATGCCGCCGCTCCTCGACCCGAACGACGTCTACGCCGCCGACCGGCCGAACCGGCTCTCCTCGGTCGTCAAGGACTTCCCCTCCCGCGTCTACGTCCCCAACACCAACTCCAACACCGTCTCCGTCATCGACCCCGCCACCTACCAGGTCGTCGATACCATCCCCGTCGGCATCCAGCCCCAGCACGTCGTGCCCTCCTGGGACATGAAGACCCTCTGGGTCAACAACAACCGGGGCCACACCCTCACCCCCATCGACCCCGCCACCGGCGTCGCCGGCAAGCCCGTCGAGGTCCACGACCCGTACAACCTCTACTTCACGCCCAACGGCAGGTACGCCATCGTGATGGCCTCCCTCGACCGCGAACTCGTCTTCCGCGACCCGCACACCATGGAACGGAAGAAGACCGTCCCGGTCAGCTGCTACGGCGTCAACCACGCCGACTTCTCCGCGGACGGACGCTACTTCGTCGTCTCCTGCGAGTTCTCCGGCGAGCTGCTCAAGGTCGACACCGAGAAGATGGAGGTGATCGGTCAGCAGAAACTGCCCCTCGAGGGCGCCATGCCGCAGGACGTGAAGATCTCCCCCGACGGGAAGACCTTCTACGTCGCCGACATGATGGCCCACGGCATGTGGGTCCTCGACGGCGAGAAGTTCACCACCCCCACCCTGCTGGCCACCGGCAAGGGTGCGCACGGCCTCTACATCAGCCGGGACTCGCGCGAGATGTACGTCCCCAACCGTGGCGAGGGTTCGATCTCCGTCTTCGACTTCGCCAAGAACAGGCTCACCAAGAAGTGGTGGCTCCCGGACGGCGGCTCCCCCGACATGGGAGGCGTCTCCGCCGACGGCAAGGTCCTCTGGCTCTCCGGCCGTTACGACTCCGAGGTCTACGCGATCGACACCACCACCGGCAAGCAGCTCGCTCGCATCCCGGTCGGCGGAGGCCCCCACGGCCTCGCGGTGTACCCCCAGCCGGGCCGGTACTCCCTCGGCCACACCGGCGTCTTCCGGTAGGTCCCGCGGCGGGTCCTCCGGCGGGTCAGTGAGCCACCAGGAGCGCCTCCGACGCCACCGGCCGGAAGCCCGCCGCCTGGAAGACGCGCACGCTGCGGGCGTTGCCCGGCGACTGCTGCGCCCACACCACCTCACCGGGCGTGAGGTGGCGGGCCGCCGTCGCCAGGGCGCGGCCGAGTCCCCGGTGACGTACCCCCTCGTCCACCTCGATCGCCGCCTCCCAGCGGCCCGCGACACCCCGGCCCAGGATCAGCACCCCGCCGTCGGCCGCCCACACCCGTACCTCGTCGCGGAACTTCAGCGCCCGTGCCACCCGCGGGTGCTCCGGGTCCTCGATCGCGCGGAGCTCCAGCGGGGGAGCGCCCGGCAGGGCGTCGGCCACCGTGAGCAGGTCGATCGTGTTCATGCGCCGGCCGGTGCGGGCCATCAGGGCCATCAGGAAGCCCGGATTCATGCTCGCGGCCAGCGGGTCGCTCGACGTGGCCGCGAGCGCGGCCCGTACCCACTCCGGATCGGCGTCCGTGAACACCACCGAATGGGCGGTGAAGGCGAGCACGCCCGCGTCCCGCGGGTCCGGCTGCGGCACCACCGCCGTCGAGCCGTCCGGGGGCGGGAACTCCCCGCGTGCCGCCGCCGCCAGGATCCGTGCCACGTCGTCGCTCATACCGCCATCATCCGACAGGCGCGGGCCAGCTAATCTGACCCCCGTCAGAGAAGTACCGAGAAGGGGCGGAAGCAGTGGCGGACATCGAGTCGGCACGCACGGCATTCAACAAGTTCGACGCGGACGGGGACGGCTTCATCACCGCCGCGGAGTACAAGAGCCTCATGGCGCAGCACGGCGACTTCAACGTCACCGAGACGGTCGCCGAGGTGCTCATCAAGCAGCGCGACGACAACGGCGACGGCGTCCTGTCCTGGGACGAGTTCTGGGCGCACTACAGCAAGGCCTGACCCGCCGCCCGGGCGGGCGGGGCGACTCCGAGTTGCCGCCCGCCCGGGGCTCGGTGACGATCGTCCGGTGACGCCTCCCGGCCCCTTCGGTACCCCGAGCCGTCTGACAGTGGCGGTCCTCGCCGCCGTCGCCGTCATCGCCGTCGCCCTGCTCGGCGGTGGCACGGCCCAGACGGGGACGGGTGAGCTCCGCATACCCGCCGCCGGCACCACCGCGCTACTGCGGCTCCTCGTCCTCACCGGTCTGGCCGTGCACGTCGGTGAACTCGCCGGCCACCGGCTCGCGCGCCCCGGGCCACGACCCCGCCCCTGGTCCGCACCCGCCGCCCTCCTCGCCGCGGCCGCTTCGGCCGGGCTCCTGCTGCTCTTCGCCGCCGTCAGCGGCCTCGGCACGACCGCCTACGGGCTCCGCGAGGGCCGCCTCCTGCTCGTCACGGCCAACGCCTTCGTCCTGGCCGCCCTCTGCGCCGCCTCCCGGCACCCCGCGCTCGCCGCCCTGCCGCTCGCCCTCGCCGTCGGGGCCGAGGCGATGCGCGCCCACCCGGAGGCGTACCAGCCCCTCGTCGGGACCGGTCTCACCGTCGTCCACCTCACCGCCGCCTCGCTCTGGGCCGGCACCCTCCTGTACGTGCTCCGCACGATGAGGCTGCGCGGCGGCGGGCGGGACGTCCTCGCCCGGTACGCCCGGATGGCCGCGTGGGTGTACGCCGCCCTCGCGGTCACCGGCACCGTCTCGACCCCGCGCAAGCCGCCCCTGGACGCCGTCCTCGGCACCGCCTACGGCCGGGTCCTGCTCGTGAAGCCGCCGCTGTTCGGCGGGGCGAGCCTGCTGGCACTCGCCGCCAGGGGACGGATGCCGTCCGGCGGGAACGCCCAGACACCCGCGCGCGTGGAGGTGTCCGTCCTCGCGGCGGTCGTGGTCGTCTCGGCGCTGCTGACCGTGGTGCCCGACCCGGGAGGCATCGGGCCCTGACCGCGTCCGGAAAAAGGATTCAGCCGCGCAGGGAGACGCGCGGGGACGAGCCCCGCAGCACGGCGGCGGCGCCCAGGCCCACGACCAGGCGGATCCCGGCCGGGACGAGCTCGGGGCGGCCGACCTCCCGGAGAACCGGCCGGGAGGCGCCGGTCAGGGCCTACGGCGTCAGCACTCGATGATGTTCACCGCGAGACCGCCGCGCGCGGTCTCCTTGTACTTGACGCTCATGTCCGCGCCGGTCTCCTTCATGGTCTTGATGACCTTGTCGAGGGAGACCAGGTGGCTGCCGTCGCCGCGCATCGACATCTTCGCCGCCGTGACGGCCTTGACCGCCGCCATGCCGTTGCGTTCGATGCACGGGATCTGGACCAGGCCGCCGACCGGGTCGCAGGTCAGGCCCAGGTTGTGCTCCATGCCGATCTCGGCCGCGTTCTCCACCTGCTCCGGGGTGCCGCCGAGGACCTCGGCGAGCGCGCCCGCCGCCATCGAGCAGGCCGAGCCGACCTCGCCCTGGCAGCCGACCTCGGCGCCGGAGATCGAGGCGTTCTCCTTGAAGAGCATGCCGACCGCACCGGCCGCGAGGAGGAAGCGGACGACGCCGTCGTCGTCGGCGCCGGGCACGAAGTTCATGTAGTAGTGCAGGACCGCCGGGATGATGCCGGCCGCGCCGTTCGTCGGGGCGGTGACCACCCGGCCGCCCGCCGCGTTCTCCTCGTTCACGGCCATCGCGTAGAGGGTGATCCACTCCATGGAGTGCGCTGCCGGGTTGCCCTCGGAGCGCAGCTTCCGGGCGGAGTTCGCGGCGCGGCGGCGCACCTTCAGACCGCCGGGCAGGATGCCCTCGCGGGACATGCCGCGCGAGACGCAGGACTGCATGACCCGCCAGATCTCCAGGAGGCCCGCGCGGATCTCCTCCTCGGTGCGCCAGGCCTTCTCGTTCTCCAGCATCATCGCCGAGATCGACAGGCCGGTCTCCTTGGCGAGGCGGAGGAGCTCGTCACCGGTGCGGAAGGGGTACTTCAGGACGGTGTCGTCGGGGACGATCGGGTTCTCGCCCTGGACGGCGTCCTCGTCGACGACGAAGCCGCCGCCGACCGAGTAGTACGTCTTCTCCAGGACGAGCCCGCCCTCCGCGTCGTACGCGAAGATCGTCATCCCGTTGGCGTGGTACGGCAGCGCCTTGCGCCGGTGCAGGATCAGGTCGGCGTCGAAGTCGAAGGGGATCTCGTGGGCGCCGAGCAGGTTGATCCGGCCGCTCGCCTTGATCCGCTCGACCTCGTCGTCCGCGGTCTCGACGTTCACCGTGCGGGGCGAGCTGCCCTCGAGGCCGAGGAGCACCGCCTTCGGGGTGCCGTGGCCGTGGCCGGTCGCGCCGAGCGAGCCGTACAGCTCGGCCCGTATCGAGGCGGTGTGGGCCAGCAGGCCCTCGTTCTTCAGCCGCCGGGCGAACATCCGCGCCGCCCGCATCGGGCCCACCGTGTGGGAGCTGGACGGGCCGATGCCGATCGAGAACAGGTCGAAGACCGAGATGGCCACGGGAGGACTCCTTGTGGGGGCTAGACGCCGTTGTCTGCCGGGGTGGTGCAGAGAAGCGTGCATGCATGGGGTGGGGCACCGTGCTCACTGTCCAGTGTGCGCGGTGCCCCGGATGTATCGTACGAACGAAACCGGAACTAAATCGTACGAAATTACTTCAGGCCGGGGTACAGCGGGTGCTTGTCGGCGAGCGCCGTCACCCGGGCCTTCAGCGATGCGGCCTTGTCGGCGTCGAAGCCGGGCTTCAGGGTCTCCGCGATGATGTCGCCGACCTCGGTGAAGTCCTCGGCCTGGAAGCCGCGGGTCGCGAGCGCCGGCGTGCCGATCCGCAGACCCGAGGTGACCATCGGCGGGCGCGGGTCGTTCGGAACGGCGTTCCGGTTGACCGTGATGCCGACCTCGTGGAGACGGTCCTCGGCCTGCTGGCCGTCCAGCTCGCTGTCGCGCAGGTCGACGAGGAGCAGGTGGACGTCCGTGCCGCCGGACAGGACCGAGACACCGTGGGCGGTGACGTCGTCCCGGACCAGGCGCTCGGCGATGATGCGGGCGCCGTCCAGGGTGCGCTGCTGGCGCTCCTTGAACTCCTCCGAGGCCGCGACCTTGAAGGAGACGGCCTTGGCCGCGATCACGTGCTCCAGCGGGCCGCCCTGGAAACCGGGGAAGACCGAGGAGTTCAGCTTCTTCGCGAACTCCTTCTTCGCCAGGATGATGCCGCCGCGGGGGCCGCCGAGCGTCTTGTGCGTGGTGGAGGTCACCACGTCCGCGTACTCGACCGGGTTCGGGTGCAGACCGGCGGCGACCAGGCCCGCGAAGTGGGCCATGTCGACCCACAGCTTGGCCTCGACCTCGTCGGCGATCCGGCGGAACTCGGCGAAGTCCAGCTGGCGCGGGTAGGCGGACCAGCCCGCGATGATCACCTTCGGGCGGTGCTCCTTGGCGAGGCGCTCGACCTCGGCCATGTCGACCAGACCGGCCTCGTCCACGTGGTACGCGACCACGTTGAACTGCTTGCCCGAGAAGTTCAGGCGCATGCCGTGGGTGAGGTGACCGCCGTGCGCCAGGTCCAGACCCAGGATCGTGTCGCCCGGCTGGGCGATCGCGAAGAGGGCGGCCTGGTTCGCGGAGGCGCCGGAGTGCGGCTGGACGTTGGCGTACTCGGCGCCGAACAGGTCCTTGATCCGGTCGATCGCGATCTGCTCGGCCACGTCGACGTGCTCGCAGCCGCCGTAGTAGCGGCGGCCCGGGTAGCCCTCGGCGTACTTGTTGGTGAGGACGGAGCCCTGCGCCTCCATGACCGCGACCGGAGCGAAGTTCTCCGAGGCGATCATCTCGAGGGTGGACTGCTGACGGCGGAGCTCGGCGTCGACGGCGGCGGCGACGTCCGGGTCCAGCTCGTGGAGGGGGGTGTTCAGAAGCGACATGAATCGATCCCTAGGGGTCTCGGGCCCGGTCTCAGCCGGCGGAGAACGCGGTGTACTCGTCGGCGGAGAGCAGGTCGTCCGGCTCGCCCGCGACACGTACCTTGAACAGCCAGCCACCCTCGAACGGAGCCGTGTTCACCAGCGACGGGTCGTCCACCACGTCCTGGTTGGCCTCGACGACCTCACCGGTCACCGGCGCGTACAGGTCGCTGACGGACTTGGTCGACTCCAGCTCGCCGCAGGACTCGCCCGCGGTGATGGTGTCGCCGACCGCCGGGAGCTGGGCGTAGACGACGTCACCGAGCGCGTTGGCCGCGAACTCCGTGATGCCGACCGTCGCGACGCCGTCCTCGACGGCCGTCAGCCACTCGTGCTCCTTGGTGTAGCGCAGCTGCTGGGGGTTGCTCATGACCTGATTCTCCTGGATCGGGGGAGTACTGATGAACGTCGGTCTCGCGGGGCGAGACGAGGAGTGAGACGACTGCGTCACTTCTGGCGCTTGTAGAACGGCAGCGCGACGACCTCGTAGGGCTCGTGGGTGCCGCGGATGTCCACACCTACACCCTGGGTGCCGGGCGTGGCGTGCGTCGCGTCCACGTAGGCCATCGCGACCGGCTTCCCGAGGGTCGGGGACGGGGCGCCGGAGGTGACCGCGCCGATCACCACGCCGTCCTTGACGACGGACATGCCCGCGCGGGGGACCCGGCGGCCCTCGGCGACCAGGCCGACGAGCTTGCGCGGCGGGGCGGTCTCGGCGCGCTCGGCGGCGGCCTCCAGGGCCTTGCGGCCGACGAAGTCGCCCGGCTTCTCGAACTTCACGACGCGGCCCAGGCCGGCGTCGAAGGGGGTGAGGGCGGTGGTCAGCTCGTGGCCGTACAGCGGCATGCCCGCCTCCAGGCGGAGCGTGTCACGGCAGGACAGGCCGCAGGGGATCAGGCCGACGCCCTCGCCCGCCTCGGTGAGCGCCTTCCACACGCCCTCGGCGTGCTCGGGCTTCAGGAACAGCTCGAAGCCGTCCTCGCCGGTGTAGCCGGTACGGGCGATCAGCGCGGGCACGCCCGCGACCGTGCCGGGCAGGCCGGCGTAGTACTTCAGGCCGTCCAGGTCGGCGTCGGTGATCGACTTCAGGATGCCGGGGGACTCCGGGCCCTGGACGGCGATCAGGGCGTACGCGTCGCGGTCGTCGCGGACCTCGGCGTCGAATCCCTCGGAGCGGGCCACGAGGGCGTCCAGGACGATCTGGGCGTTGGAGGCGTTGGCGACCACCATGTACTCGGTCTCGCCGAGGCGGTACACGATCAGGTCGTCGAGGATGCCGCCGTCCTCCTGGCAGATCATCGTGTAGCGGGCGCGGCCGTTGCCCACCGTGGAGATGTTGCCGACGAGGGCGAAGTCGAGCAGGTCGACGGCCTGCGGACCCGTCACCGTGATCTCGCCCATGTGGGAGAGGTCGAAGAGACCCGCCTTGGTGCGGACGGCGACGTGCTCGTCGCGCTCGCTGCCGTACCGGAGCGGCATGTCCCAGCCGGCGAAGTCGGTCATGGTCGCGCCCAGCGAACGATGCGAGGCATCGAGGGCGGTCAGACGGGGGGCAGTGCTCATGAGGGTGGCTCCCGGGTCCCAAGGGCGTGATCGGTGACGAAACACATGACGGCGAGGACGTCCTCCCCATCTGTCATGGAACCTGAGAGGTTCACCGAGAGCATCTCGTCTCCGAGAGATCGGCTTGCACCTTGGGTGGGGACACGGCAGGGTGTCCCGCTTTTCAGATCTGCCTCATCCGCGCGGTACGGGGCCTGAGAGATTCAAGGGAGGGTCTTGCTCCTTCGGCGTCCGGACACGCGGTGCGGTCCGGAACTCTCCCGCGCGGATTCGAGCGGCCGGTATGCGATTGTGTGGCGACTGTGCGCGCCTGGCGGGCACATCATTGCACGCGAGCTCGGCGGGGCATATCGCTTGTGTCCCATTACCGTTTCTTTACACTTTGTGGGCAAGGGTCTCCCAGGGCCCGGCAGGGGGAGAAGCGATGAGGATCCAGCACAGCGGCGCATGCGCGTCGAGTACGGACATACCGTCCCAACGGGCCCGCGCCAGGACCCGCGGCCGCGGCCGGCTCCTGCGCGACCTGCGCGAGCGCGGCGGCCGCGGCCCCCGCGCCCTCACCTTCGCGGCCGGCGACCTCGTGGTCGTCTCCGGACTCCCCGGCAGCGGCAAGTCGACCCTCATCAAGCGCGCCGCCGAGGGCGCCGGCATCGACTCCCAGGACGCCCGCGAGCGCTGGGAGGCCCGCATGCCCCGCCTCCTGCCGTACGCCGTCTACCGCCCCCTGGTCCGGCTCGCGCACTACGCGGGGCTGCGCCGCGCCCTGCGCTCCGGCGCCGGAGTGGTCGTGCACGACTGCGGCACCCAGTCGTGGGTGCGCGGCTGGCTCGCCCGCGAGGCCCGCCGCCGCGGCCGGTCCCTGCACCTGGTACTCCTCGACGTCCCCCCGGACACCGCCCGCGAGGGGCAGCGCGCCCGCGGCCGGGGCGTGTCCGCCTACGCCTTCGCCCGGCACCGGCGAGCCGTCGGCCGGCTCGTCGAGGCCGCCGAGTCCGGTCGCCTCCCGCACGGCTGCGCCTCCGCCACCCTGCTCGACCGGGACGCGGCGAACGCCCTGCGGAAGATCGGCTTCCGGGAGACCGCCTGACGGACACCCCGGGGCCCGCGGTCCTTCGTTCCGTACCCTTTTGGCCACGACGGCGCGGAGGCGGCGTTAGGGTGCTGCCGGGGCGGCCGGTGCGGCAGGCCGTGCGAGAAGGGGAAACGCGACCGTGGACGTGACGTGGCCGGGCAACGAGCTCGAAGAGGTCCTTGTCGCCTCACTGGGCGACCCGGCGGCCGGAGGCCGGTTGGTCGAGGTGCTCGGACGCAGCCCGATCTGGGTCCCCCTGCCGAACGGCGGCGGGCCCGACAGCACCGACCTCGACCTCCCCACCATGGAGATCGAGGGTGCGGCCTACGTCCCCGTCTTCAGCTCCGAGCAGCAGTTCCTCGCCTGCGTCGGCAGCCACATGTCCTTCGCCGTCGCGCCCGCCCGTGACTTCGCCCGCGGCCTGCCCCCGCAGCTCGGCATCGCGGTGAACCCCGGCGGAACCGTCGGCGTGCCGCTGCCCCCGCCCGCCGTCGCCGAGCTCTGCCGCGTCGGCCGCACCCCGCTCGACGGCCCCGCCAGCGGCGGCCGGGTCCGCCTCTTCGAGCCCGACTGGCAGGACGACCCCGTCGACTTCCTCGCCGCCGCGTCCGCCGAGTTCGAGGCCGCCGGCGTCGTCACCACCGCCCGCCGTGCCCTCGCCAGCGTCGAGGGCACCGAACCCGCCCTCTTCATCGGCGTCCAGCTCGCCGCCTGGGACGGTGTCGACCGCAACGCGCCCCTGGACGCCCTCGGCCGCGCCCTGGGCCGGGTCGAGGTCGCGTGGCCGGTCAACCTCATCCTGCTCGACATGGCGCAGGATCCGGTCGGCGACTGGATGCTGGAGCGGGTGCGCCCCTTCTACCGGCGTGCCGCCGGGTGACGGACGGCCTGTCTAAGCTGAACTGAATCGGCAGCCGGACGAACACCGGCAGCCGGACGATCGTGGTGAACGGAAGAGGGGTGGGACCCAGGGTGAGCGCGTCAGGCACCGCTGCGGCCGGAACGGTCGAGCACATGCTGCGCCAGGTGGCACCCGGACGCTACGACGCGTACGAGCAGCTCCTGCACGCCCTCGCCGACGGCGAGCTCTGGATGCTGCTCTGGCACGGCACGCCGGGCGCGTCCGACGCCCAGTACGGGAACATGGAGGTCGACGGCTTCGGCTACGCGCCCTGCGTCACCTCCGCCCAGGAACTCGCCGCCTCCGGCTGGAACCGCGCCCACGAGCTCGCCACGGGCCGCGAGATCGCCCGCGCCCTCTACCCCGACCGCTGGGGCGTCTGGCTGAATCCGCACGCCCCCGGCGGCGGTGTCGGCATCCCCTGGGCCGACCTGCGCCGGATCGCCACCGGCCTCGACCGGATGCCCGCCGGGCCGCTGCGGGTCACCGAGCCCACCCTGGAGATCCCCCAGTTCTACGCCCTGCTCACGCAGAACGCGCACCGCACCCCCGTCGTCCGGGCGCTGCGCCGCGGCTGGGTGCAGCCCGCGCTCGGCTCCCCGTACCTCGTCATCGGTCTCGATCTGTACGACACCTCGGCGGCGGCCGTCGACACGGTCCGCGCCATGATGCGCCAGTCCATCGGCGCCGTGCCCGACGGGCTGCCCGTCTCGACGGTCGCCCTCTCCGACGCGTACGACCCGGTGGCCCTCTGGCTGCGGGCGAACGGACGGCCCTTCTACGACCGCGAGGCGCACGCCGGGCGCGGCTCCGCGCCCGTACCCGGATACGGCTACCCGCCACCGGCGCCGTCCGGATACTGAGCCCGGACACCGTCCGGATACTGAGAAGCCCCGCTTATCGCGTCACGCCCCACCGGCCTCCGGAGTTCGCTCCGGAGGCCGTCGTTCGCCCCAATTCAGCACCTCGAACGCCTGGTTGTGCTACATGTCCGATTGGGGGGAAGAGGACCCGAGATGGTCCGCTCACGTGATCGCGACGTCCGGATAACGGAAGTCACAGCACCGCATCACGTTTGAGCAAACATTCCCCGTCAGGGCTGGCGGGTGATCACAAACGCATTGAAGACTCCCCGGAACACCGGGCGTTCGGCTCCTTTCGAGCGGGTGCCCAGCAGGTTGTTCCACCGAGCCGCTACCCGCGGCGGGCAAGGGCCGGCTACCGGCGGCCGAGAGGGGTCCTCACCACGATGACGGCACCACTGCGCGAGACGAGTGCGGACGAGTCGACCGCCACCGTCGACGCCGCGCCCGACGCATCCGGCACACCGGACAACTCCGGCAAGGCGATCGAGGGCCGCTCGCCCTGGAAGATCGCCTGGACCCGCCTCAAGCGCGACAAGCTGGCCCTCGCGGGCGCCTTCGTCGTCCTCTTCCTCGTCCTGGTCGCGCTCTTCGCCCCGGTCATCGTCGGCCTCCTCGGCCACCCGCCGGACGAGTTCCACGAGGACCAGATCGACCCGCTCTTCGGCACCCCGATCGGCTCCTGGGGCGGCGTCAGCTCCGAGTTCCTCTTCGGCGTCGAGCCCGTCAACGGCCGCGACGTCTTCAGCCGCATCGTCTACGGCACCCGGATCTCGCTGCTCGTCGCCGTCGCGGCGGCGGTCTTCGCCGTCGTCCTCGGCACCGTCCTCGGCATCGTCGCGGGCTACTTCGGCGGCTGGATCGACGCGGCCCTCAGCAGGGTCATGGACGTCATGCTCGCGTTCCCCCAGCTGCTCTTCACGATCGCCCTGGTCTCCGTCCTGCCGAACTCGCTCCTCGGCCTCGACGGCTCAGGCGTCCGCATCGCCGCCCTGATCGTGGTCATCGGCTTCTTCGGCTGGCCGTACGTGGGCCGCATCGTCCGCGGCCAGACCCTCTCGCTGCGCAACCGCGAGTACGTCGAGGCCGCCCAGAGCCTGGGCGCCGGCCGGATCTACATCCTGCGCCGCGAGCTGCTGCCCAACCTGATCGCCCCGATCACGGTCTACGCGACCCTCATGATCCCCACCAACATCCTCACCGAAGCGGCGCTCAGCTTCCTCGGCGCGGGCGTGAAGCCCCCCACCGCATCGTGGGGGCAGATGCTGTCGACGGCCATCACCACCTACGAGGCGGACCCGCTCTTCATGGTGATCCCGGGCCTCGCGATCTTCATCACCGTTCTGGCGTTCAACCTCTTCGGCGACGGCGTGCGTGACGCGCTCGACCCGAAGGGCTCCCGCTGACCGTTCGCCGACACGCAAGACCCGCCCCTGCCGCTGGCGACAGGAGGCCCACCCCAAATCGGCGGACCGCCGTATCGGCCGCCACTACCCGGAGGTTGCGAGACCCATGATGAGCTCTCAGAGGCGCAGAATCGCCGCAGGCGCGCTGCTCGCGGCGGCCACGATGGTCGTCACCACCGCCTGCGGCGGCGGCACCGAGACCGGTGGCGACAAGGGCAAGACCGGCGCGGCCGGCTTCAACGCCGCCGTGAACAAGGTCGCCAACGCCTCCGACAAGAAGGGCGGCGAGCTGAAGTTCATCGGCTCGCAGGACGCGGACTTCTGGGACCCGCAGCGCGGCTACTACGGCTTCATGTGGGACTTCTCCCGCTACTACACGCGCCAGCTGGTCACCTTCAAGGCCGAGCCGGGCGCCGCCTCCACCGAGCTCGTCCCGGACCTCGCCACCGACGCCGGCAAGGTCTCGGCCGACGGCCTCACCTACACCTTCACCCTGAAGGACGGGGTGACCTGGGAGGACGGCAAGCCGATCACCTCCAAGGACATCAAGTACGGCATCGAGCGCATCTGGGCCCAGGACGTCCTCTCCGGCGGCCCGATCTACCTCCAGCAGGTCCTCGACCCCAAGGGCGAGTACAAGGGCCCGTACAAGGACACCTCCGCGGACAAGCTCGGCCTCAAGGCGATCGAGACCCCGGACGACAAGACCATCATCTTCAAGCTGCCGGTCGCCAACGGTGACTTCCTGCAGATGCTGGCCATGCCCGCCGCCTCCCCGGTCCGCCAGGACAAGGACACCAAGGCCAAGTACACCCTGAAGCCGTTCTCGTCCGGCCCGTACAAGTGGGAGTCCTACACTCCCAACAAGTCCCTCAAGCTCGTCCGCAACGACAAGTGGGACGCCAAGACGGACACCGTCCGCAAGGCGCTCCCGGACAAGATCAGCGTCACGTTCACCACGAACGCCGACGACATGGACAACCGCCTGATCGAGGGCGAGTACGACCTCGACCTCAACGCGACGGGCATCGGCTCCGCCGCCCGCCAGAAGGCGCTCCAGCAGCACAAGGGCAACATCGACAACCCGCAGACGGGCTTCATCCGCTACGCGGTCTTCCCGCAGACGGTCATCCCCAACATCGAGTGCCGCAAGGCCATCATCTACGCGGCCGACTCGAAGTCCCTCCAGACCGCCCGCGGCGGCCCGCAGGCCGGTGGCGACATCGCCACCAACATGCTGCCGCCGGCGATCAAGGGCGCCGACCCGAAGGCCGACCCGTACGGCAAGCTCGGTGGCGCGCCGGACCTCGCCAAGGCGAAGGAAGCGCTGAAGAAGTGCGGTAAGCCGAACGGTTTCAAGACCACCATCGCGGTCCGCAACAACAAGAAGATCGAGATCGCGACCGCCGAGTCCCTCCAGCAGTCGCTGAAGGCCGTCGGCATCGACGCCCAGATCGACCAGTTCGACGGCGCCCAGACCTCCGGCATCATCGGTTCGCCGAAGGTCGTCAAGGACAAGGGCTACGGCATCATCATCATGGGC
Source organism: Streptomyces sp. NPDC058664 (assembly GCF_042716635.1). Lineage (NCBI taxonomy): Bacteria > Bacillati > Actinomycetota > Actinomycetes > Kitasatosporales > Streptomycetaceae > Streptomyces > Streptomyces sp. NPDC058664. Next base: position 33,342 of record NZ_JBHXRW010000071.1, read on the forward strand.
TGGGGCGCCGACTTCCCGACCGGCCAGGGCTTCCTCCAGCCGCTGGTCGACGGCCGCTTCATCCTCCAGAGCGGTAACAACAACTTCTCCGAGCTGAACGACAAGGCCGTCAACGGCCTGTTCGACCAGGCGCTGAAGGAGACCGACCCGGCGAAGGCCGGCGAGCTCTACAAGCAGATCAACACCAAGGTCTCGGAGGCCGCGGTCTACCTGCCCTTCACCCACGAGAAGAACATCATCTGGCGCAGCTCCCGGCTGACCAACGTGTACACGGCGGACGCCTACAACGGCCGCTACGACTACGCGTCGCTCGGCGTCGTCAAGTAATCCGCTCCGCTTCACCGGCGCACCACCCGCCGCCAGGTCCGAAGGGCAGGTGATGGCCGAGGGCGGCGGGCCGGGGGGCCGCACGGGGGGCCCCCCCGCCCGCCCCCCGCCCCCCAGCGAGTTTAAAAAAAAAGCAGGGGCAAAGCACAAA
>NZ_JBHXRW010000072.1:0-33319 GCF_042716635.1 Streptomyces sp. NPDC058664
GCAGCGTCAGTTGTGTATAAGACACAGCCACATCGCTGCGCGATGTGCAAGCGAACCACCGCGCTGCGCGCGGTGGTTGCGCTCCCGCTCCGCGGGAGCGCTGGTGGCCCGCTCCGCGGGCCACGCACCTCCTGCGCTGCGCTTCGGAGGTGACGGTCCGTTCGCTGCGCTCCCGGACCGGCGCGGGCTACGCCCGCGCTTAGTGGGTCTCCGCTTCGCTTCGGCCCGGTTGGGGCGGGTCCGCTGCGCTCCCCCGCCCAACGGTCCTTCCGGCTGCGCCTCCAGAACCGTTGGGCCCGCTGTCGCGGGCCGGGCTGGCTACGGGGGTGGGGGTGCTCGTTCGTGTGGGTTTCAGTGTGGCGCGTGCATCCTGTAGATGCAGCATGTACCGTTGGTGGAAACACGGGATATCCCCCAACCGGCCGGAACCCTCCCTTAATTTCGAGAGGTGACCGCAGATGACCGGTCACCACGACTCTACCGGAGCGGATAGCACGCTGAGCAGCGATTCTGTACGGCGGGTGAGTCAGTATCAGACGGCGGGCACCAACGTCCGGTTGAGGCTGTTCGCGCTCCTGACCGCCCAGGGCGTGCCTGCGGCTGAGGCGGACGACCTGGTGGCGGCGCTGGAGGCCGGGGCGCAGTGCGAGGTGGTCGAGCTGGACGGGATGGCGCCAGTCTCTCAGGGGGCGCGGTTCGCGGACGGCTGGGACGAAGGCGTTGCGGCAGTGAGCGAGGCCCTGGTGGGCATCGTGGACCGGGACTGGGCGCGGCGCGGCGGCCGGTCGGCGGGGGCTTCTAAGCTGGCCGTACATATCGCGTACGTGCGGGAGCGTGAACGGGCCGCTCTTGTGCGGCTGGAGGCGTTCGTCCGGGAGTCCGTGCTGCCGCGCACGCACCCGGACACCATGGAGCGGCGCCGGGTGCTGGAGGCGCTGGGTGAGGCCGGCGGTCTGTGCACGGCGCGGACGGTGAACAGTGACGGGGACTACGTCGTCTGCACGCGCGAGGCCGGGCACTACGACCCGGACGACAGGCCGCCCTTCAAAGCCGGGGAGCCCGGCGGTTGGCACAAGGCGGGTGCGTCGATCTGGAACGACTTGGGTGCGGCCTGCATTCCGCACGCGGCCATCTGAAAGACCACGGGAATTCAGGCTTAGGGGAGGCAAGGGAATGTCAGCGATTCAGCTCAAGGAACACCAGGTAGATCAGCGGTCGGCGTTTCGTCGGTGGGTGGGATTTCCTGCAAGGTCATCTGTGCCCCCGCAGGGTGCCCGGGGCACGATCGTGTCAGCGACCGGCTCGGGTAAGACGATCACGGCAGCCGCGTGCGCGTGGGAGTGCTTCCGGGACGGCCGGATCCTCGTCACCGTCCCGACCCTGGACCTGCTCGTGCAGACCGCCCAGGCGTGGCGCCTGGTCGGCCACCGGGCCCGGATGGTCGCGGTGTGCTCCCTGGAGAACGACCCGGTGCTGAACGAGCTGGGGGTGCGCACCACCACCAACCCGATTCAGCTCGCCCTGTGGGCCGGTTCCGGGCCGGTCGTCGTGTTCGCCACGTACGCCTCCCTGGTGGACCGCGAGGACCCGCAGGACCCGACGGGGCAGCGGAAGGTCCGCGGGCCACTAGAGGCCGCTCTGGCGGGCGGAGAGCGGCTCTACGGGCAGCGGATGGCAGGCTTCGACCTCGCCATCGTGGATGAGGCGCACGGAACCGCTGGTGATCTTGGGCGGCCGTGGGCGGCGATCCACGACAACGCCCGCGTCCCGGCGGACTTCCGGCTCTACCTCACCGCCACCCCGCGCATCCTCGCCGCGGCCCGGCCGCAGAAGGGCGCGGAGGGCCAGGAGGCGGAGCTCGCGACCATGGCCGATGACCCGGAGGGTACGTACGGGGCGTGGCTCGCCGAGCTCGGGCTGTCGGAGGCGATCGAGCGGGAAATCCTCGCCGGGTTCGAGATCGACGTGCTGGAGATCCGCGACCCCTCCCCCGCCCTCGGGGAGTCGGAGGAAGCGCGGCGCGGCCGGCGCCTGGCCCTGTTGCAGACCGCACTTTTGGAGCACGCCGCCGCGTACAACCTGCGTACGGTCATGACGTTCCACCAGAAGGTCGAGGAAGCAGCCACGTTCGCGGAGAAGCTGCCCGAGACTGCAGCCGAGCTGTACATGAACGACGCCTCCGACGAGGACCTGGCGAAGGCTGAGAAGCTCCCCGCGTCGTCGATCGACGCGGAGTTCTACGAGCTGGAGGCCAGCCGCCACGTACCCCCGGACCGGGTGTGGTCGGCGTGGCTGTGCGGCGACCACCTCGTCACCGAGCGGCGCGAGGTCCTGCGGCAGTTCGCAGGCGGCATCGACGCGGCCGGGCGCCGGGTGCACCGCGCCTTCCTCGCCAGCGTTCGCGTGCTCGGGGAAGGCGTCGACATCACCGGCGAACGAGGAGTCGAGGCCGTCTGCTTCGCCGACACCCGTGGCTCCCAGGTGGAGATCGTGCAGAACATCGGCCGCGCCCTCCGCCTCAACAAGGACGGCAGCACCAAGGTCGCCAGGATCATCGTGCCCGTCTTCCTGCAGCCCGGCGAAGATCCGACCGACATGGTCGCCTCCTCCTCGTATGCAGGCCTGGTCGCTGTGCTCCAGGGCCTCCGCAGTCATGACGAACGACTCGTCGAGCAGCCCGCCTCCCGCGCCCTCACCAGCGGCAAGCGCAAAGTCCACATCCAGCGCGACGAGAACGGGCAGATCGTCCGGGCCGGCGGCGAGGGCGACGGCGAGGACCAGGACGACGACGGCACGCAGGCCGCCGCCGAAGCCGTCCTGCTGCACTTCTCCAGCCCGCGCGACCCGGCGACCATCGCGGCGTTCCTGCGCACCCGGGTGTACCGGCCCGAGTCGCTGGTGTGGCTGGAGGGCTATCAGGCCCTGCTGCGGTGGCGGGCGGAGAACGAGATCACCGGTCTCTACGCCGTGCCCTACGACGTGGAGACCGAGGTGGGGGTCACGAAGGATTTCCCCCTGGGGCGGTGGGTGCATCAGCAGAGGAAGGCGCTGCGGGCGGGTGAGCTCCAGGAGCGGCGCAAGGTGCTGCTGGACGCGTCCGAGGCCGGGATGGTCTGGGAGCCGGGCGAGGAAGCGTGGGAGAACAAGCTCGCCGCGCTGCGGTCCTACCGGCGGGCCATGGGACACCTCGCGCCCCGTCAGGACGCCGTATGGGGCGAGGGCGAGACGATGGTCCCGGTCGGCCAGCACATGGCGAACCTGCGCCGCAAGGGCGGCCTGGGCAAGGACGCGGAGCGGGCCACCGTACGCGCGCAGCAGCTGACCGCGATCGACGAGGACTGGAACTGCCCATGGCCGCTGGACTGGCAGCGGCACTACCGCGTCCTCGCCGACCTGGTCGACGCCGACGGCATCCTGCCGGCCATCGCACCCGGCGTGGTCTTCGACGGCGACGACATCGGCAAGTGGCTGAAGCGGCAGAAGAACCCAGGCACCTGGACGCAGCTTCTCCCCGAGCAGCAGCAGCGGCTGTCGAAGCTGGGCGTGCAGCCCGACCAGCCGCCGGCTCCCGCCCCGGCAGCCCCGCGTGCGGCGAAGGGGCCGTCCATGGCACAGGCGGCGTTCCAGCGCGGCCTGGCCGCCCTCACCCAGTGGGTCGAGCGAGAAGGCGCGGACCGGCCCGTACCCCGCGGTCACAGCGAACAGATCACCGTCGACGGCCAGGCGGAGCCGGCGGTCGTGAAACTCGGCGTATGGATCTCCAACACCAAAACCAGGAGGGACCGACTGACCGCCGACCAACTGGGCGCCCTCGCGGAACTGGGCATGCAGTGGGCATGAACGTACGCGCGGAATTACGTGATCGTAGCCTTGGGGAATTACGTGACCGTTCACAGGCCGGCTCCACCAGGAGCAGCAGCGGCGCCTGGCCGAACTCGGAGTGAAGCCCGTACGGGCCCGTACCCCGGCCGCGACGATCGGCACGACTTCCAGGTCCGGGCGGGGCGCCGAGGCGTTCCAGAAGGCCGTCCAGGTTCTCGCCCAGTACCGCGAGCGGGAAGGCGGCGGCCTGCCCGGACGGGCGCACGTCGAGCAGTTCCCCGACGGGATCGAACACCGCACCGGGGTATGGATCGTCAACCAGAAGCAACGCCGCGACCGGCTCCACCTAGACCAACTCGTCGCCCTCGCCCACCTCGGCATCGGCTGGGCGCAATAGTTACGTATGCGGGAGCTCTCGACCGCAGGCAGCACCACAGCAAGCGGGGGTCTTGCTGATCGGGTTGTGCTCACAGTTCACGTGCTGCCCGACGCTTCTCCGGCACGGGCGTCGGGCGGCTCGTGCCGGAGGCGATATGAACGCTCAGCGGGCCTTCTCCTCGGGAGTACTGCCGATCTTGTCGAAACCGACCACGTCCGACCCGTAGATCTCGGCGTCAGCCCGGGCGCACTGCTGGGTCAAGGAACTGGACGGCTGCGCCCCGGATGCCCACGGCACCGCGTACGGTGAGGGCTGGGACGGCGGTGTGGACCGGGCGCTGGAGGTGTTGGTCTCCACCGCCGATAGCGCCTACCGGCAGCGCGGGCACGCACACGTCACCAGGTCGCTGCTGATCGGTGGGGAGATCCTCCACAACCGACTCGCCCGCGCCCAGCTCATTCATTGTCGCGGCTCTTGTCATGGCTCTTGAGGTTGCGGCCTGCGCCGCTGGGTGACTTCAGGTAGGCATTCTCCGCCTCCGCATCCTGCCACTTGGCGTACAGGTACGTGCACGCCAAGATGGAGGCTCCAAGGGCGGTAAGAGTCGCGCCCTGAACTGCCACCAGACGCTTAGTGAGCTTGGAGAGCTTGCCTCCAACTGGTGGGGCCTCGCTCTTGCAAATGCCGACGTGGCCGGTCTCCAGTGAGTGCCGCTGCAGTTCTTCGAGACCGGCAGCCTGGAAGGGGCATGCGGTGCACACGTATTCGGTCATCAGTTGATCCCCCTAACGGAAAGTAGATTGCCACAGATTGAGTGCGTCCGCGCACCACTTGGTCATCCTCTAGCCCGGAGCCAGCCGGAGAGCAAGCAATTCCGGCAGACAGGACCCCGGGCGCGCTGGGCGACTCGGGGTGCAGGAGGCGCAAGCCCGAGTGGAGGCAGCGAAGACGGAGCTCGGCAAGGAGCTGTGCGCCCGTCTCCAGCCGTTCCAAGACCGGTACGACGAGGCCGTGCGCGACGGCGACGCGGGCCGGCTGGCCGGGGTCTGTCCGGGCGCAGGCACGGTCGCTGGGAGCGGATCTGCGTCTTGGAGGACGCCCACGAGACCTTGTTGGAGGAGCCGCGCTGGGGCCGCAATAGCGAAGGGCAGCCGAGCGCGTGGGTGGGTAGCGCGCCCGACGGCTGGTGAGTCCACCAGGCCGCTCCATCCTGTGAGCGGGAAGGGCCCCGGCGCACGACGCGCCCGGGGCCCTTCGCTGTCCTAGGCCGCTTCCTCGTGTGCCTACGTGGTGACCGGGAGGAGTTCGGTGAGGCGGTCCAGGCGAGTAGAGAGCGCTCGGACGGGGTGGGCACGGTTTTGGACGCACTGGACAGTGCCGGTGGCCGGTAGAGACAGGCGCCGGTTGGTCTCGCGGAGGACAACTGCGGCGAGGGCGCTGCGGCCGTCGTTCTTCGGCAGGGCGGCGGCGCAGCAGTGCACGTGGGCCTTGGCTGACCCGGGCGACTTCCTCGCCCCGAGGCGTCGGACGAGGACCTGGCCGTTGCCCGAGCGCCATACGTAAGGGCAAACGGACCGGGTACGCGTAGCGCCCGAACCACTCCTGGTCCAGGTCCTGTGCGCGAGGCCCCAGACTCTGCGGAGTCTGGGGCCTCGCCTGTTCGGCAGCCCGGATCCTGTCGGCCCCTTCGGATCACCGCGCGTCTCGCGCCAGGACGCGACCGGGGCAAACGACGATCAGAGCGCCGGCAGGACCGAGAAGCGAGGCCCCGGGAACCCATGTCTGACGCCCTGGGGCGCAACGCTGTGCAGGTCACCTGGGGGAACTCGCTACTGGGGAACTATTCGTCTGCGTTTTCGCGCCTCGGACAAACCGGGTTGTCACACGGCTGGAGGTCGAGGGCGTAGGTCCGCTTCTCAGTGAAGGCGAGCACTTCCACTCGCTCGTAGCGCCGGGGCCATCCGCACACGCAGGGGTCTGCGTCGTCGCTCGTGGGGTTTGTCATGTACTACTCCGTATTCTGTTGTGGCGCCTCAGCATCCAACCGCGCTCGGCCATGGGCGAGGACGCATCGATCTTCGGATCCTAGGCGTTCTTTCATCAGACGCCAACCCGTTTTGTCCGATTAATGGCCTATGTGAGTAACGTCACTCGACGGGTGCCACCTGCAGCTGCTGACGTACTTCGGACAGTAGTGGCGGCTGAAAACGATCTTTCGGTTTCGTGTCAGTGCGCCACCTGCACGGATACCACCCCGTGGCAGTGGAGTCACCGCGATCTCTCGCGCTCACGACAGTACGCTCCACTCGGGAAACGGACGCTGACCTGCTCCGACGCACAAGCCTTCGCTGCCTCTCACTTCACTGTCACAAAACCGAGAGATCACAGCACGGCGGTACCCTGTGCACGTGTGCACGCGGTACCGCGCGAGGACCGGCCGGGGCCGGGACGGACAGGCGGCGGGCGGCGGGTGGTCCGCCGGCGCCCGGACCGGCCGGGGCCTGAACGGTCCGCTCGACAACGACCCGGGCGGTTACGGGTTACCGGTCTGCGAGGTAGCCACAGGTGCGCGTTGGGCAGATCAATCGCCGCCGGATAGACAAGCGCGCGAAGCTCCTGGCGGACATGGGCGGTCTTGGTTGAGTGCCCATGTCCGCCAGGAGCTTCGCCGTTCGATGTAGCCGCAATGGCCAACAACTCAACCCCGCAGCCAGATTGGAAAGAATTCAGCGATTCTCTGATGGTACGCCAGCTATCAAGCCGAACACCTTACTGCCAGATCATACGTGGCACCCAGCCTATTGGCATTCTCGAGGTGGAATATCCCGTAATCCTGAGCGGTTCGGTCCGCGATATCTACAAGTGTAAAATATTCCCTCGTCGCAGTCACCCCGAAATCCTTAGTAATATATCCCTCTATCACTTCTGGCTTTCCTGCCGGGCATACCACATTCTCGCTAAGGGAGGTAGGCTGCGAAGGCCCCAACTTACTCCCGAGGAGATTCACAGTCTTCGTGACGAGGATGCTGGGAACGCTGCATGTATAGTCGCCTTTAATATTTGAAGCTTCGGTCTTGCTCGTATTGATGACATCCACGCTGAAGCCGGGTCCTCTTTCGCCATAGGCTGGCTCGAAACTGTAGTTGCGCGTGATGACACCTGAACCTGGAGTCAGCTTCCCCGTGCCGACCAGTGTCGATCCGAGGGGGCAAAACCAGCCCTGATTGAACACGGCATCGGGTTTCACATAAACCGTCGAGGAATAGGGCTTTTCAACGGGGAAGTCATAAGCCGAGGCCGTGCCCGTACCGAAGGCAAGCGTCGTGCCTGCGAGAAGCGACACTGCCGCCACCGCCTTGACACTCCACTTTCGAGGGTTGCTTCGATTCTTCATCGTAAACTTCACCGTGAACCCCTTCGATTAGAAACCTCTGAGGGCCTCAAAGTATCCATGGCGATATCAGCCGGGGTGAGTAACCCGTACCCCACTTCAGGGGCCCTTGTGAGCGAATGGCATGCTGAGCCGGCCGCCCCAGAAAGTCCAGCGGCGCAGTTGGTGGCGTCGCTTCTGCGGAGGCTTCTGATGGCTGTGCCGCAAGAGGCAGACCGGTTTGCCGGCGAGGCAACCGTCAATCACACCCCCGTTATCGTCTTCGTGGCTCCGCAATGGGGCCGCTGGCCTCCGGGCCCGGTATGCCTGTGTCCCCTCTGTCGGATGGATGACCTGGGGGGTGGTGTCGCCGGGTCTGTGGGGTGCCGTCACAGACGCTGATGAGAGAGCCGGCCACCGTCCGGTCCGGCGCAATGCCGAACAGTACGCGGGCGGCAGGTCTGCATAACGTGGATGCGCGAGCACGGTGCCATTGCCGAGGCCGGCATGGTCAACCACCTGGAGAGAGCGCGATGTTCGACATCGAAGGCGTGGGCGTCTTCCTCGGGATGGACGTCGGCAAGACGGCCCATCACGGCCACGGGGTCACCCCGGCAGGGAAGAAGGTCTTCGACAAGCCGATGCCCAACAGCGAGCCGAAGCTGCGGGTCGTCTTCGACAAGCTCAGGGCCAAGTTCGGCACGGTCCTGGTGATCGTGGACCAGCCCGCATCGATCGGCGCTCTGCCGTTGACCGTCGCCCGTGATGCGGGGTGCAAGGTCGCCTACCTGCCCGGACTGGCGATGCGGCGGATCGCTGACCTGTATCCGGGCGAGGCGAAGACCGACGCGAAGGACGCGGCAGTGATCGCGGACGCCGCCCGCACCATGCCGCACACGCTGCGGTCGCTGGAGCTGACAGACGAGATCACCGCCGAGCTCACCGTGCTGACCGGCTTCGACCAGGACCTCGCGGCCGAGGCCACCCGCACCAGCAACCGGATACGCGGCCTGCTGACCCAGTTCCACCCCAGCCTCGAGCGGGTTCTGGGCCCGCGTCTGGACCACCCCGCCGTCACCTGGCTCCTCGAGCGGTACAAATCCCCGAATGCTCTGCGGAAAGCCGGCCGCCGCAGACTCGCCGAGCTGATCCGGCCCAAGGCCCCCCGCATGGCCGCCCGGCTGATCACTGCGGCGATGTTGGTGGCTCCGGTGATGCGGAGGGCTCCGATGGCGAGGTTGCGCAGGGTGGCCATCGTGCGGGGAATTGTTGCCGGTGCGGGCCTGTGAGCGGTCTTCGTCGAACGTGACGTCACGGACGTGGTGGAGGCAGTTTTCGATGCTCCAGTGCCTGCGCGTGTAGATGCCGAAGTGGGCGGGGCCGGCCCGATGCGAGTGCAGGCTGGTGATGCCGTAGACGGTCTCGGTGTGTTTCGGCCGTCCGTCGAGGTGGCGGACGGTATCAACCGGCCCGGCGGGACCGAAGTGGCCGGGAGCTGCCGCGGAGAGATGTTGAGCAGCTCTGAAGACGAGTATGAAGACGACGCGTTGGTTGTCGATGGGACGGGATGAAACACCCCCGGCGGCCGTCAGGACGGCGCGGGCGCGGGGCGCCGGCCCCGCGCCGGGCACCGCCAGGACGAGAGCGAGGAGCAGGGCCACGAACACCCGCCAGGACGTGGCCGGCGTCCGGTCCGGACCAGGCCGTGGATAGTCCCTCACACCCTCACAGCCTGCCCGCCCACCAGGCAAAACAGCCCGTGAACCACACAGGAACGCCACTCACCACGGACACGCTGATGAGCAAGGTCAGCCCCGCTCACCACCGAGCCGGAACGCGCGGGGACGCGGACGAATGCCCGGTGCGGCCCGGTGGGACAGGAGGAGAATGGAAGAGAGCCTGGAGGTTTTGCGCGTGCCTCTGGGCTCCCTCGCGGTTCATGCGAACACCTGGAACGCGACGCTCTGTACGCCACTTTCCGGCCCCGACACAGCCACCCCGCACGAGGAAGGGCCCGGACGGGCCACGAGCACCACGCAGGACGTGGCCGGCGCACCGCCGGACCGGACCGTGGACAGTCCCTCACAGACTCACAGCACGTACGCCCACCAGACACAACAGCCCGTGAACCACACAGGGTGCCACTCACCACGGGCTCGGTAGTGAGCGAGGCCGGCCCGCTCACCAAGGACACGCTGATGGGCGGGGCCGGGCTCAGCCGTTGGCGTCGGCGGGCGTGTGGAGGCCGAACTGGAGGGCGGCCAGGGCGACCGCGTCGCGGATGCTCAGGCTCTCGCCGTCCCGGCCAGCCTCGGAACGCAGGAGCTCGGCGCGCACGGCCAGACGGTCGACGAGCTCGCGCTGAAGGTAGGTCAGGTTCCGGCAACCGCGCCGCCAACCCGCGTATGAGTCCACCCGGGCACCGTAGAGGCGCACACGCCACCGTGCGCGCCCGGCGGAGGCGAATGCACCCGGGGATTTGGCCCCCGCCGTTGCGAAAAGCCGCCACAGGGGCGCACAGGCACTCTCACGACGTCGGGGCAGGCTGGCGGGACGCTGCCCGGCAGTGGAGCGTGTCGAGGTCGCACCCTGAGTCCCGTCCTGAGTCTCACCCTGGGTGCCGTCCTGGGTCGCACCCCGGGTCGCGCCGCCTTCTTTACGACGGATCCCGGAACGGCGGCGTGACCTGCTGTGCAACCGCAGCTTCCGGCGAGGCGGCGCGCCGACTACTTGTTCCTGCGGCTATCGGCGGCGGGTGCCTCGCAGGAGGCCGTACAGAAATCTGCGTGCCGCGCGCAGCGAGGGTCGGGGCCTTGTGCGCGGGGTGGTTCCGGCTCGGCTCAGTGGCGCTTCGGGCATGGGGAGTGTGCGCTCTGCGATCACCAGCACGCAGGTGGTGGCCTGCCCGGTGGCTTTGCCGGTATGGAGAGTGACGTCGAAGGGCTGGGGCGGGTCGCCGGGCAGTTCGGCGGTGAGCGTGATCACGGGTCTGCAATGTCCCGTTTGCGTGCGCTGGTAGGCGACCACCTTGCCGTCTACGAGCAACTCGGTCTCACGGGCGGCGTGGTGGGTGTGCACGGTGACGGAGTGGCCGTGCACGTCGAGGTGGAAGCGGTGGCTGCGGGCCACGGCGTACCTCCCGGGCATCCGAGACGCGTACCTGCAGGGTAGGCGGTTTCCACGACAGAGCGTGCCGATATCGTCTCGAATCGCTTATTCATCACCAATTATGGGATATGGCTTCACAGGGGTGATTGCGGCGAGGGAGTGCGCCATGGCGAGGGGCACCGGGGGCATCGCTCCTGATCTTCCCTTCCAGCGGCGTGGGCGCGAGGAGACGGCCGAGGAGCGTGCGGACCGGATGTGGGACGACCTGCTGCAGGAGCTGCGGGTGGCCCAGACCGGTATACAGATCCTTTTGGGTGTCCTGCTCATCGCGGTGTTCCAGCCCGCCTTCACCAACCTCGGCGACACCGACCGTGCCCTCTACATCACCGCGGTCACCCTGGGGGCGGCCAGTGCGGGAGCTCTCATCGGACCAGTCTCCCTGCACCGGATGGTGGCCGGCCGCCGGATCAAGCCCCAGACCGTGAGACTCGCCTCCCCGATGGCCAAAACCGGACTCGCACTGCTTGCCGTGACCACCATCTTGACCCTGCTCCTGCTGCTGCGGGTGGCCCTCGACGGCACGCTCGCAGCCTGGCCGAGCGCCGGCATCAGCGCCTGGCTGATCGCCCTGTGGTTCGCCCTTCCCGCCTGGGCCAGGCGTCACTACACCCACCGCACCTAGCACTGGCCATCAGTGACGCCACCCCGGGGTGCGATGCGGCGTCCTCGCGGCAGTGAGCCATCCGGCAATGGCCTCCCCCTGACCGCCGCCAGGGCGTGAAGGACCACCGCCATGTCACTGACAAGCACCAGCCACAGGCCGGCGAACAGCAGGAACACGGTTCCTCCACTCAACCGTGGCGAACAAGCTCCCCCTGACACGAAGACGGCACATCGCCAGGAGATCGTGGACGCGGCCGCCGTCACGGTCACGGTCACGGAAGTACATCTCGCCCAGCGCCTCGGGGCGAGCCGCCAGAACACGCGCCAAATCAGGCATCTAAGACTTTTCACATGATATTTACTTTTTGTGAAGCTGGTTGCAGTCGGCAGCCGGCCGTTCTGAGAGGTGACGTAGATGCCGGAAATGCCGCACGGCATGCAGGACGCCGCGGAGAAGGTCAAGAAGATCGAGTCCAACGTCAAGTCCGCTCCCGCGGACTGGAGCAAGAAGCAGGAGACCACCGAACTCCTGCGTGAGCTCAAGTCGACGGTCGAGCAGCAGACCCGCTGACCACAGGCCCGCATCACGCCCCTGTGCTCTCCCCTCGCCTGACGCGTGTGAGGAGAGAGCACAGAGGCGCCGTCACGTAGCTGACAGGGCGGGACGGCCTTCCGCCGGGTCGCGTCCGCGCGGGCGGCCTGGCCATGGAGCGCGACGCCGTCCCACACCAAGCACCGCGAGCCGGTACGACGAGGCCACAGAGGATGGGGGATGCGGCCTCGGGGACCAGGCGCGGGCCCCCGAGGCCGTGCGGGGTGCGTGATTCCGCCCTGGGGGTGAACGACGAAATCCGGGCACACGCCGCCTGATCAACATCTACTCGCCCGCGCCCGTTACGCGCCTTCACCCTCCCGGCCCTCATGGAGATAGGGAGCCGTGACGCTCGGGGGGATCGGCCACGGCTCCCAGACCAGGGGGCGCGGCCGGTGTCGGCCTGATAGCCGCTCGGCCCGCACCTCCATATCTACCGCCACAACACCATCCACGCGACCGGCACAGGACCGGACGGGAATAGGCCTTCACGCATCAGGCCGAGGCGCCCCGGGCAGCGGCACGAACTCGCCCAGGCCGGGACGCCGCATTCGATGAGCGGTCGTGCGGCACGGGTGTGCCGGGGTCCTCCAGCGAAAACCCCGGCTGCGGCACTGTGCAGCAGGCCAGCACGACCTGTCACCGGAAACGGATCCCGGCGGGCACCGGGCCTCAGCCGCCCCTCCCAGAGCCTGGCTTCGCCACTCGGACAAAACACCGGAATCAAGGCCTTGCGGCCCGGGATGACCGCTGCGGCCGCCCGCCGGATATACGGTCCTGGCTTACCCATCTTGACCGTGAACTCTGGGAGTGTTCATGCGGAACCCCCTGCCCGGCCTGACAGCCCCTCTCCAGGCCTGGGATCCTAAGGTCCTTGAGGCGGTCCGGTCCTGCGCGGCCCCCCTGTACGCGGTGGCCTACCCCACCCGGCGGGGAGACTGGCAGGTATTCCTGCTGGAACGGCCCGACGCCGCTGTGCGTGACAGCTTCGATGCCGGCGGCGCCTGGCCCCGCGCGGTCGACCAGCAGCTCACCGACCGCGGCTATGTCGCCCTTGCCTCACTGCTCTGCATGAACTGGATCCCCCTCCCCCGGGACGGACGGGGATCCGAAGTCTTCCGCGACCACCACGACGGCGACACGGAAAGCTGGTAGACCCACCCCCTCCCCCTGTCGGCGATCAGTGAATCTGCGTAACACTCAACCAACCTGCGCAGCTGAGCCTTGAACTGACCAACGACAGCCCGGAGCGCACCTGCGGGGGCGGCCCGGAGCCCGCTCGTCACCCACGTTGCACAGCCGTCACTCATTCGCGTGCCGCAACCCCTCCAACGAAGGACGCGCCGCTGGCGCAGCCTCGCCGGGCCCTTACCGTGCTTGGTGGGAGGTCGGGCCGACTGGTCGTTGATCCGTCTCCCTGGCGCCCCCGTACCCAACGCAGCGACCCCCGGTACGGGGGCGCAACGTGTTCTGGAGCCCCCGCAGCCGAGGGAGAGGGGGATGCGGGGGCGCGGGTGCCGGCCCCCGCGCCAGATACCGCCCGGGCGAGGAAGCCGACCAGGATCACGGGGAACGAGCAGCACCACCAGGACGTGCACCACAGCCGGCCCAGGACACCGCCCGGCGCTGTGCGGCGATCTGAGAGCCGAGCACCTCCCGGCTCCACCCCCATGGGAGACCCGGGTGGGGCGGAAAGCGCTCAGAACGGCGCAGAGGCCGCCTGCAGGCCCGGCACCGAACCCGCCCTTACTTCGGCATCGCTCTTCAGCAGCAAACCGGCATCACGCCTTCAGCAAGGCCACAACCCCGCAGGTCACACGACACAACATCCACTGAAGACGAAACACCGAAGCACTGAAAAACCACCACCGAATAGCAGGAGGCCGGCCACCGCGCCGGACCCCCGAGCGAGGAGACCGAGGCCGGGGCGGAGCGGGGGCAGGACGGCCCGGCGCGGGGCGCCGGGCCCACGTGTGGGCACCGCCAGGACGTGGGTGAGGGCCAGGGCTACGGGCACCCGCCGAGACGTACCGGTGACCGGTCCGGTGCCACACGGGCGTCATCCGTCTTACCCGGGAAACGACACCACTGTTCACCAGCCGGGCGGCACCTGCGGTTAAGAACCGCCCACCATCGGCGGCACCGCGCCGGTGAAGACAGATGACGCCCCGCAGTGAAAAACCCGCGACGCCCATCACCCGCTGTCCGTCAGTTGTCCGGGCCCCGCCGCCCGGGATCGTGAACGGTGGGGCCCGGATGCGCGGGGTCCCGGCGCACGGGCCCGCGCCGGCGGGCCTGCCCTGCCGGGACAGCAGTACAAGGCCGCCGCAGCACGTCCGGACCGCGAACACGGACGTACCACACCAGAGTACGAACAACACACCAGAACCGTTCCAATTATTCGTCCTGACCTGCCCCCGTCCTTACGGCAAAGTGGTTCTATGCGCGTTGCGCCAGCTCGCTTACCAGGCGTTTCCCGCTGCCGGGCACAGGTCGCGGTCCTGGTCGCACCGGAGCACCCGCCCGGGCAGGGCCGGGCAGGTGCGCTGACCTGCGCCCTGATAAGTACTGACTGCTCATTCTGCAGCTCTCTGGACAGGGTTTCGTGGTTCACAGAGCCGCCCAGCAGGTGCAGGGCCTGTGGGGAGATCCACTCCTGTGAGGCGGCTGGTGAGGACAGTCGATTCCCTCCGACTGCACGTGTTACCTGAGCGCGTACCTCATCCTCGATGCGCCGGCATGGACAGCAACCCCTGGTTGCCGGCGCATCGAGCCTCTTTTCCCTGCCGGATGAAAACAGCCGCGCCCGCACCGGCCGCACAGCAGAGGCCAGAGGCCTGCACACGGCGGGCCACCGCCTTCTCCCGTCCCGGTCACCGCGGTCCGTCTCTTGGCGGCCGCCCGCCTCCCGGCGTCGGCAGGAAGCCGCACACCCGCGCCGCACGGGGCGTATCACTCCCACCTCACACCGCATACCCGGTGCCCGATTTCTTCGGATTTGGGTATTGACTGCTCAGGGTTTCCGTGCTCCAGGGGAGTGTGCTGGAAGCAGCAGAAAAGGCAGCATCCACCCGGCCCCACTGGACAGGCAGTGATCCCGATGACGACCACCACCATCTCCCCCGCCGACCCACAGCCTGTGCTGCGAGCCGTCGCCACCGGTGAGCGCGTCTTCGGCCTGCCGCTCGAGCACGGCCCGCTGGCCCCGGCCACCGCCCGGCACGCCGCCCAGCCCATCCTGGAATCCTGGGGCCTGGACGACGAGCAGGTCTACGATGCGCTGCTGGTCATCTCCGAACTGGTCACCAACGCCGTCACCTATGCTCTGCCGCCCGTCGTCCTGCACCTGCACGCCACCGCCGACGACACCGGCCAGGTCCAGGTGCATGTCAGTGACGGCGGACCCCGGCCCGCCACCACCACCGGCGGCTGGGCCGCCTGCCGGCCCGAGGACGAGCACGGCCGCGGCGAGGCCATCATCACCACCCTCACCGACTGCGCCGGCACCGGCTGTGACACCGACGGATTGATCGACCACTGGGCCACTCTCGACGCCGCGTAACCCCACACCTGCCATCCTGGACACACCCCCCACCCCCTGGAGCCCGGGAAGACAAGGGGGGAAGAGAACTGGCCCGGCCTTATCGGGAACCGGAGGCGGCCATGCGGGCACAAGACCTGCTGCGGACCCACACCCTGTGGTACCGCGACACCGTCGAACTGCGCTTGGCCGGGGAACTCGACCTCGCCACCGTCCCCCTCCTCCAAGCAGCCGCCGCCACCGCCCTGAGCACCCGCCCCCGCCACCTGAACCTGGATCTGGCCGGCCTGACCTTCTGCGACCAGACGGGCCTGCGCGCCCTGCACCAGCTCACCCACCAGGCCCACACCGCCCACATCAGCCTGCGCCTCACCGGCCTTCACCCCCACCTGCACCGCACCCTCACCCAGCAGCGCACACCCCCGTCCCCCCGCACCCCGCCCGTCCTGCGCCACTGACCGCCTCCCATCGCGGCCGGGCCCAGGGGGCCAGAAGGCAACACGGGATCCCGGACGCCTCACCCGGCGCTGAAGAAGGGCACGGCCGGGACGATGCGGCGCACCCCCGAAACCCGCGCGCAGCCCGGCACAGCGGCCCCACACCCCGAACCGGAGCCGGTCCTCACTTGTCTCGCTGGGCCTTGACGCTCTGGAGCGGGTGGCGCCGGGGTGGTGGTCAGGGGCGGGCGTGGACGGTGGCCCGCGTACCGGGGCGGGTGGCGGCCATGTACCGCAGGCACGGGGCGTGCCGGGTGCAGGTGTGGATGACGGCGAGGAGGTGGCCGCGCTGGTTGGTGTACTGCACGATCCGCTCCGCTGCCTCGCCGCACAGCCGGCTTTTTGGGGCCCGGGCCGGATCGGTGACCTCGCAGCGTCCCGGCGCGGCATTCACCTGCAGGCGCAGGATGCTGCCGAGCGTCTTGAGGAAGACGGCGGCTTTCGTGCGACGCTGGAGGGTGGCCGGGGCCGCCATCCGGCCCCGGCCAGTCCCCACGCTCACGGCAGGCTTGTTTTCCGGCACTGCCGGGAGGTTTTTCTCCCTGTGTGCTGCTGAAGCGCTGGACGGGGGTGTGGGGCGCGGATTGTCCGGAGCCTTGTGGTGGAGGGCCTCCTGGCGTTCCAGACCCCAGCGCCCGTTTGGGCGTTGTTCTTGCCTTCCCGGCCTTCCTGGTCTTCGCGGCCGGCCCGGACGGTTCGCTGCGCAGACCAGGGCGGCGGCGCTGCGGCGGGGGCGGGCCGGACAGACGCCTGGGGGGCGCCGGCGGCGGCGGAGATGCGCTGGGGGTAAAGACACAGGCGGGGCAGCGGACGGTGCTGCCGGCCTTGGCCTGGGACGCCCAGGTGTGGTCACAGGCACGGCAGACGAGAGTAACCGGCGGGCGGATGGAGCCGGCCGGCACGGTGACCCAAGCCCCGCAGCCACCCCGCTGCACCGGGCAGCGCACCGTGCTGCCGGCCGAGCGTACAGCGGCAGCCCGGCCGCAGACATGACAGCGCACCGCCGCCACCGCCAGAAGGTCTCCCACCGCCGCCCTCACTTCCCGGCCTCTCCCGATACGCACCGTCCTGCCGGGCCCAGCATCCCGCACGCACAGGCCGGGCACAGACGGTTCCGCGTACGCCAAACGGCTTCATCCGCAAGAGGCCCGGGCACAGAACCGTCCCCCGCAGAAAAACGGCCCTGTCCACAGCCCCCCGGCACAGGGGTGTCCACCAAAGTCAGCTTAGACCGACCGGCAAATGGGTCACTTGAGGCGTCGGGTGGTGGGGCGGCCGTCCCAACGGTAACGGTTCGTTGTTCGGCGGATCAGCATGCGGAGGGTGACGAGTGTGGCGGCGAGATAGAGGTAGAAGTCCACGGTGCTTCCGCTCTTTTCCGTGCAGCGCCGGAGCTTGCCGTAGTCGTTCATCCACGAGTGTGTGCGTTCGACCACCCACCGCCTGCCGGCCTGAATCGGGGCCGGCAGGCCTTTGCGGGCGATCTCGGCCGTGAATCCCAACTCAGCGATCAGCGCACGGGACTTCGCACTGTCATATCCGCGGTCGAGGTTGACGTTCACGGCCTTTGGAAGCGCACCGACCTGCTCCTTCGCGGCTTCCAGGGTCGGTCCCAGCAGGGGTGAGTCGTGGCGGTTGGCGCCGTCGGAGACGATCCCGAGCGGGACTCCGCAGGCATCGGAGGCGACCGAGCGCTTCAACCCCTGCTTGCCCCGGTCGACCGGTGACCGTCCGGCCTTCTCACCACCCGACGGGGCTTTGGTGATGCAGCCGTCCACCGAGAGCTCACTCAGCCCCAGGCCGATCATTCGGTCGTAGGCCTCGAGCGCGAGAGCGTGCACCTTCTCGGATATCCCCAGCTCAGCCCACTGCCTGACACGGCGGCGGATGGTCCGGTGGGAACACCCGGGAGTGGAGATGCGCTCATAGCCGGATCCGTGGACCAGCGCAAGCACGACGTGCTCAAAGACGGTCCGGTCCGCAACCCGTCGCCGATGACAGCCCAGTGGATGACTCTCGGCGTATTCGCTCCGCACAGGCAGCAGAGCGGCGAATTGGTCCCACAAGGGTTCCAGAAGGCATGACGGGACCGCAGGCACGAGTCCTCCAGGTGATCACTGAGCGTCAAGAATTCCATGATCACTCAGGCTCGTGCCTGCCTTGCGTCCAGGCTCGCGTGGAGCAGCCCTGCACACCATTTGCCGGTCGATCTAACAGTCCTGGCGGCTACTGAAGCGAGCCCGGTGCTCCACCCGCCGCATCGGAACAGTCGTCCAAGCCGTCCACACGCTACTGACCTGCAGCTATTCAGGATGAAAACGGCTCATTGGATCAACGGAACACGATTCGAGCGAAACGGCTAGGCATGCCCGGTAGAAACCCAGATAGTGACAGTCTTCTCTGACGCTTTAACGAGCGTGGAATACGGGCTTTGGTTGACCACGATGCCCTGGCCCCAGATAGTTTCGTTAAAATCCTTCTCGACCAAGGTCCAGCCGCCTGCCCGAGCGCACGCGCGAACAGAAAGGATGTGGTGGAGCTTAAAGAAGGGCACGGAAACCTGGCCGTCGGAGAAGTTGAATTGATCCATACAGTCCGACGGCTTCATCGTCAGGGCAGGGTCACCCTTCCGGATGCTTGTGCTGGGAGCTGGCGTCGTCGAAGGGGCGTCTTGAAGGCTAGGTGATGGCGAAATTGAACCACTTTGAAGCGGGCTCGGGGGGGTTCCAGTAACGGGAGGTGCGCTGCTGACTGCCCCGGCCTCGGGCGTGGGAGTGCGTTGATTTTCGGGGATGATCGTGACCACTGCACCAGCGAGGGCACAGACACCCAGCACTGTGCCGGCCACTGCTGCGGCGTGCCGCTTGCGTCGTTGTCGTGGCACACCAGGTGCGGTAGAGGTGTGCGGCGGCAAGGAAGGCGCGTGATTCCAATTCGCAGAAGCAGTAGGGGTGCGTGGGGCTGCTCTCTCCACGCCCGATGGGGCCTGGGGCTGCATGTAGTGCAGCGCTGGGGGAGTGCTTTGCGCGGCAGTGCCAGGATCCCAACCGACTTGTCTGGCGTTGCTGTTGTAGTAGGCAGGCGTACCGGTGTTGATGTGCGCGGTGCCTGCTGCCGGGAGCGTAACTGTGTTGCTGACGGTAATGGCGGCGGTGACTGCCTGATGCATGGCTTCCGCAGTGGGGAAGCGAGCGGAAGCATGTTTCTGCAGTGCATGACTCACCAGCGCGTCTAGCGGCGGGGTCACCTGCGGGTTGAACATCGAAGGGAGGGGTGGTTCCTCTTGGACATGTTTATATGCGATGGCCAGTGCAGATTCCCCATCAAAAGGCAGCCGGCCCGTTAGCAGTTCGAATAGAAGACAGCCCACCGAGTACAGATCAGAACGGGCGTCAACCTCTCTGCCGAGCGCCTGCTCAGGTGAGAGGTACTGAGGTGTGCCAATCACGGCCCCTGTCTGAGTCATGGATGATGAAGATTGCAAGGCTCTTGCGATGCCAAAGTCCATGACTTTGACAACGTTTCGGCCTGTCAGCATTACGTTTGCTGGCTTTATGTCTCGATGTACGAGGCTCATCTCATGGCTTGCTTGGAGTGCTGCCAAAATTTCGGAAACAATCTTCAAAGCCTTTACTGCCGGCATTGCGCCGTGCTGTGAAGCATCCTCTTCAAGGACATCTCGCAGCGACTTACCCTCGACGTACTCCATAACGATGTACGGGACTACGTCACCGTCGACTGTATCCTCACCCGAATCAAAGACCGACACAATATTCGGGTGGTTGAGTTTTGCAATTGCCTGGGCCTCGCGGCGGAAGCGTTCGCGGAAGGAAGGCTCGCGGCCGAGTTCTGCATGCAGGATCTTGACCGCCACGAGCCGGTCCAGGACTGTGTCGGCGGCCAAATACACGGCAGCCATGCCGCCGCTTCCCAATGCGTGTCGGAGGTCGTAGCGTCCGTTTCCGACCGAGCGAAACTGGCGGTGATCGCTCGCTCCTCCGCCTGTATTCATTTTGGAATTGCCCCTTGACGGTCGTATTTTCCGGTCTTCCTATTCCATACGGAGGAAGCGGCGCGGCCCCATGCATATTCGTATCTGCCAATGAACAGCACGCGGAAGAATGCTCCCCAACTCCTAACGAGAAATACAGCGGAGGGGTTCCTGGCGCGGCGGTGGCCGGCCTGCCGTTACCTGACCGCTCCATCTAACACGGAAGGCCAGATGCTCGCATGAGTGATTACTACTTACCGCCTGGAGGGTGCGACCGATCGGGGCGTCCCGAGGAGTGAAGCTGGAACCGTTAACCTTCACGCAAGGAGTCGCAGGCATTATTTATCAAATCCAGGTCAATTGGTTGCGTCTGGCGAATCGGTTTGGCTGGTGGAAACGGAATTCCTGAAATACGGTTCGAAACATCCCTCGCGTAGCGGCCGGATGCGACTCTGTGAAGCCTGACTAAGCCGTTTTCGTCCTGTCTCTGTGGGGGTGAAACGGCAGGTCGGCAGGGGTGCGTAACGAGACGAGGCTCCTGGTCGTTGCGGTGGTGTTCTCTACGCACCATGCATCGCCCGGGAAGGTTTGCGTGGTCCCGTTTCGCGCCACGGCCGACGTCCCGCATGAGGTTGGTTGAGCACGTTTCCTGGCTCCTCTGCGCACGAAGGTGGGAGCGCCGTTCGCGGTGGCGGAAGCCGGGATGCTTCCAGCAGGCCCTGCTCGCGCTGGTGCACCTGCGCAAGAACGAGCCGCTGCCCGACCTGGCAGCCGGCTTTGGTATCTCGACAGCCACCGCCTGGCGCTACGTCGACGAGACCCTGGACGTCCTCGCGGCCTGGGCACCTGGCCTGCACGAGGCCCTGACCGGCCTGGGCGAGGGCGACCACGTGATCGTGGACGGCACCCTGATCCCCACCGACCGCATCGCCGTCGACGAGCCGTCCTACTCGCAGAAACACCGCAAGCACGGCATGAACGTACAGGTCATCGCCCGCCCCGACGGCACACCGCTCTGGTTCTCCCGCGCGACACCCGGCCACGCCCACCACCTGACCGTGGCCCGCGCCCACAGCCGTTGCCCCAGCCTGCCTCATCCGACAGTCCTTATCCTGGCGGACCGCGCCTACCAGGATGCCGGCGCCACCGTCCGCACCCCGTCCTATCACCACCGCGAACAGCCCGAGCATTACCAGCAGTTCAACCGCAACCACGCCCGACTGTGGGCTCTGGGAGAACGGGCCGTCGCACAGCTGAAGTCCTGGCGAATCCTCCGACGAGCCCGATGCTCCACCTGCCGTATCAGTACCATCCGTTCAGGCCGTTCGCACGCTGTTGACCTGCGGCTATTCAGGATGAAAACGGCTCACTCAGGCGACGTCACAAGACCTTTTTATTCTCGCGCACCGGCCAGTATGGTTGCCAGGTCACGACGAGTTGTGACCCCCAGTTTGCTGTAGGCACGGGCGAGGTGGTTGTCCACAGTGCGAGCGGACAGGCCGAGAGCCGTGGCGATGTCCTTACTGCTTGCTCCACCGGCGGCCAGGAAGGCGATTTCTCGTTCCCGAGCAGTCAGGGGAGCGGTTGCCTCTGTGGTGGCAAGGAGCGGAGTTCGTGCACCCTGACAGCGGGCTGTTAGAACTTCGGTACGGTGGGTCGCAGCCGGAGTCTGGTGTGCTCGGTTGCCTTGACGTCGAGACGCAGTGAGCGAAGCCGTGGCGGCCTCGGCGGCGAGCAGGTCCGCACCCAGGCGTTCAAATGCTTCGGAGACTTGCCACAGGCGTTGGGGGCTGTCGGCAGCGAGTGCGGCGGCAAACTCGGCATGCAACGAAGGGAGGGGACCATCGCAGACCTGCGCGAGTTCGTTGAGGCGTCCGACATCCCTAGCGCCACCGAGTCGGGCCATGTCTGTGAGTAGCAGTACCTCGGCGAAACGGTGGTCTCCAGCCTGAGCCGCGAGTGCGGCTTCCTTGAGTTCCTCGCGGGCCTGCGTGAGGTTACCCCGGGCTGCGAGTGTCCACACGGTCCCCAAAACTTCTTCCCCGATGTCGAAGCCTCTTGGATATTTGGATAGGTCAGCCAGTGCGCGGTCGGCCGCATCCAAGTCGCCCAGATGCGCGGCGCATGCCGCTAGGCCGGACAAAGCGGAACGCACCACAAGAAGCTGATTGATCCGGCGGGCCACGGCCAGGCTTTCGGCGTACCACTTGCGCGCTGAGGCGGGGTGTCCGGCCATCCATTCAACGCGAGCGAGGTGCCAGGCCATCCAAATCTGAGGCAGGGGCGCCTTCGCTGCAACGAACTCGTTGAAAGTGCGCTCGCCTATTTCGCGAGCATCGCCCAAACGGCCGGCCTGGGCAAGCGCGATGACAACAGAGTTCAGCTGCGTTCCCGGGTGGGGCAACTGTGCCTGATCGTCGATTCTTTGATGTGTGGAATAGGCGTGTTCGGCCCATTCCAGCGCCTCTGCCATGCGGCCGACGCCGGCCAGGGCAGCCCCCTTCATCATCATGCCCGCTAGCCAAACATTGATGTTGGGTGCTTGCTGGATATCCTCATCGAGTTCTTCGAAGAGGTGTAGCGCTCGTGTGGGTTGACCTGATACCGCACACACACTGCCCTCAAGAACCCGTAGGACTCGCTGACCATCAGGACTCGTCACATGTGTCTTCGCTGTATCGATCACCGCGAGTGCATCCTTGCTGCGGCCGCACCCCCAATAGAGGATGATCGTTCGCAGAACCGTTACTGCGAGCTTCTCCCACTCGCTGCGGACAGTGGCGTCGACCCTGGCAAGGAGTTCTACGGCCTCCTCTTGCCGGCCCAGTTCGAAGAGTGCTTCACCATGCATGAGCTGGACGGGGACAGTGCGACTGGCCTCCGGAATGGCTTCGATGAGTACGACCGCCTGACGGTAGTCATGGGCATGCCGTGCCAGCGCAGCAGCTTGGGTCAGGAGTGCAGGGTCAGCTGTGCCAGTGGCTGCCAGCTGCCAGGTAGCAATGTGCAAAGTGTCGTCACGGCGTCGGGCACCTCGAGCGTGTACGCGTGCGGCTTGTGCCAGCAAAATGGCACGGCGTCGCAACGCTGGCAGGCTGGATCTGACCACCTCGCCGTACAGGGGGTGTGCTAGCCCTACCGCAACTCGCTTCCCATCAGACGCTTCTTGAACCAGCCCTGCGTCTTCCAGTGCCTTGAGCGTGTCGGAGGACGCAACCGACTCTGCGTCTACCCGCCCCACTGATCCACACAGAGCAAGCAACTCCAGAACCTGGTTTCCCTCCTGCCCGGCTGCTGCCAAGCGTGCGCTGATCAGCTCAGAGAGACGAGGAGTGCCTGCAAGACTACGTGCGGTAAGCTCCCATACCTCTCCGTCAGTAAGAGCCCCTGAGGCCAGTGCGCCCTCAACAAGCTCTTTCAGGTACAACACATTGCCGCCTGAGGCAGTGAACAGCTCTCGGACAGTCCTGTGTCCGACACGCCCTCCCAGGATCCTCTCCAGCAGGGCCTCGACCGTGGCTTCATCCAGGGCCCCCAGCTCTACCCGCTGAACTGCATCTGCGTTCTGCAACTCATCCACAGCGTCGCTGACCGGTTCACCGCTACGTATCGTGGCGATCAAACGGATGGCCTGGGTCCCCAGAAGCTGTTGAAGTAGTCGGGCGGAAGTGTCGTCCAGTAGATGCAGATCATCCACCATGATGACCAAGCGCCTCTTCCGACGGGCCAGTGCAAGCCCCAGACTGGCGAAGGCTGCGGCTGGGTCAGAGAGGTCGAGTCCAGCGGGCAGTAGATGACCGATGGCTCCCAGTGGAACCACACCGGCTGCTGAACTTGCAGTTGCCCGCACCCCTTGGAAGCCCGTGGCAACCGCACGGTCCAGGCACTCCTCTGCCAGCCGCGTTTTGCCCACGCCCGCCGGTCCGGATACGACGAACCCACGGAAGTGTCGCCCTGCGAGGACCCCAGGCAGTCGGTCCAACTCTACGTCCCGCCCCATCATCGGCCAGCGCCGCGACCGAATCGGAACCTCCATGACAGCCTCCTGCTCAATACCTTACATCTGCACCACACAGTGATCCTGTTAGCAGTCCGACTGTTCACAGTACGCTTGTGATCTTGCCCGAGGGGAAGATTGACGGTTTCCGCGCCGGGGAAGCCGCCGACATCCGGCACCCGCTTCACACCGATCTGTTTATCGTGGTGCCACTGCCAGCACGTTCTGCTTTCGAGTGTCTGCGTTGCCTACTTAGCGATATGTTTCACGCAATCTTTAGTCTATAATCGATAAGGGTGACGAATTTAAGGAGGGCGCAGAATGTGAATCGGAAAGCGAGCGCGAGAAGACCAGGAGAGGTAATTTTTTCATCAGGATCATGGGGAGTGTGGTCCAGTTGACCGGAACGAGGTCTTAATCAACGACTGAATTGTCATGCTGTCTTCTAACCCTAGATTCTTTAACTCGTAATGCTTCTCTAGACTGTGATGCTCCAGTGCCGTCGGGTGATTAAACCTGGAATTCGAACCCCAGTCGCGAGTAGTTCTTACTCATTAGAGGGGGCATCTGTCGGGAACGCATCCTTGCTCCAGGGATGCCGATCGCTAATTGATCTACCGCTGAACGGCACTCGGCTGTTCGGGGAGCGCATTTGAGCCCCTTAGAGACCTGTATGCACGCTGTGATATATCCCAGCGAAGCCAACTCCTCCGCCGCTCATAGATCTGTACTGGCTCGGGGACGTAGAGAAGCAGACAGCCCCCTTAGCTGCCTTAGCTGCGGCATAGGTCTTGTAGATGATCACCTTGCAGTCAGGTCGCCTGTTGGGAATCGCTCTCTTCCGAGTGAGCCAGCGTGGCAAGGGCATACCTGATCACGATAATCCTCGGCACGTACTGTTGCTGGCGAGTCGGGCATCGTGAAGCGGCTTGGCTTCGCGACGATCCCCCCCAAGCGGGTGGGCCTGCCGCCCTACATGAAAGCTGAACTCCTCTGCGGGCACGAGCAGCACCCCCTTGCGACACGACCCGTCAGCGGGGCGATGTGCGAGCCGGCATTCATCGACCGACTGCTGGCCAGACTCATCCATCTGAGTTACGGAGCCCCTCACGACGTTCAAGCCGGCTGGCACGATACTGACCGCTTCAAGATCCCCGTGCAATCGGCGAAGTGCCACCTCTGCCGGCACCGCGACCCGTGTGCGCCGCCCTGACGAGGGGCGCAAGACGAGACACGTTCATCTGTGGCAAGAGCAAGCAGAACGTAGTACGGGCGGATTAGCGCGATCGTCGCAACGCTGCAGGTTCATGGTGCCAGGGCGGCGGTAAATGCGGAGGCTGGGGTCTACCAGCCGAGGGGTTTGCGGGGTCGTTTATGGAGCCTGAACTCGATCTCTCTGAGGTGGTCCGCGGTAGCCAGGGACAGGTTCGTGCGCTTGGGTAGGTACTAGCGGATCAGTCCGTTCGTGTTCTCGTTGGTGCCGCGCTGCCAGGGGCTGCCGGGGTGGGCGAAGAAGACTCCATCGGTGAAGTGCGGTGTGAGCTCGTGGTGGCGAGCCATCTCAGAGCCCTGATCCCAGGTCAGGGGCCGGCAGGCATGCTCGAGCAGCGCGGTGAACGCCGCGATGAGAGCATCGTGGAGCTGATCGGCGGAATGCCCCTCAGGTAGGGCGATCAGGCGGAGATAGCGGGTGCGGCGGTCGACCAGCGTGGCCACCACGGACCGGCTGTGAGGCCCGACGATCAAGTCTCCTTCCCAGTCGCCCAGCTGGGTCCGCAGCTCGACGACGGTCGGCCGGCGATCGATGAGGACGGCCGGGGCCACGAACTTCGCGACCCGCTGGTCAGACCGGCGGCGCTTCTTCTGCAGAGGCCGGCCGGTGCGGGGTTTACGGGTCAACGTCGTGCTCACTTTGACGCCCTGGTAGAGGGCCCGGTGGATCGTCTCGTGGCACAGATGCCGTTCAGGACAAACGGGTCAAAGCGCATGCAGATGGGCGGCGATCTGCTCGGGACTCCACCCCAGGGCGAGCTTGGGCTGGACCTCGACTTTCAGCTCCGGGTCCGCGGCGAGTTTGACGCGGCGTGGCCGTCCGTTGCGTTCCAGGAAGCGATGGTGGGCCAGGTCGGCGTCGTAGATGTCACTGTCGTGCGGCAGGCTGTTGCGGCGTAGTTCGCGGCTGACCGTCGACGGCGACCGCTCCAGGCGCAGGGCTATCTCCCGAACGCCCAGGCCGCGTTCGCGCAGGGTGGCAATCCGTTTGCGTTCCAGCAGCGACAGATAACGCCCCAACCGAGATGCTTCCGGCAACGACCGCGGAGGCAGCCCACCGCTCTCGGCCCGCTACTGGTATCCGGTCTTCCGCCCGATGCCCAGCTGCTTGCACGCCTCGACAGTGTCTTCGGTGAGATCACCTTCGACCTGAGCTATGCCACCGAGGCAGAACTGAAGTGGGCGCACTCGGAGGGACAGCGCGAGGCGATGGCACGCGCGGCCGCTCACACCAAAGAGGATTAGCGCCGGCTCATGGGCGAGGCCGCCGCCTGGCGCGTGGAGCTGCTCGCGGCCTTCGACGAGGGGGAGCCGAGCGACGGCGAGCGGGCCATGGACCTCGCCGAGGAGCACCGCTTGCACATCGCACGCTGGTTCACCTCCTGCCCGCCCGACACGCACCGGCGCATCGCGGACGACTTCGTCGCCGACCCGCGCGCATTCGCTCTGGTCGTACCGCCGTCGCAGCAACGCCCGGGTCTGGCCGCCTATACGCGCAAGGCGGTTCATGCCAACGCGGCCCGCCACGCAGGTGGCCGTACCGATTTCGAGGAGGACCGATGAGGATCCTGATCGCCGCGGCCGGATCGCGCGGCGACGTCGCGCCCTACACGGGTCTGGGCGCCGAACTGCGCCGGGCCGGATACGACGTCGCCCTCGCCACCACAGACACCTTCGCACCCCTCGTACGCGAGGCAGGGCTGGAATTTCGCAGCCTCCCCGCCGACACCCGGGTGCGTGGTGGCGTCACGGGCAGACGTGAACTCATGCGTACTGCTGCCGCGTTCATCACCGAACTGGGTCAGGGCTTCGCCGACGTGATGGACGAGGGCACGGACCTGCTCCTGCTGTCGACCACCACGGCTCCGCTCGGCTGGCACCTCACCGAGGCCACGGGCACACCGAGCCTCGGCGTGTACCTCCAACCCACCGCACCGACCGGCGACTTCCCGCCCGTCGTCACAGGCTCCCGCTCACTGGGCCGTCTCGCCAACCGAGCCACCGGACGCTTCGCACTGCGCATGGCCGACCGCGCCTACGAACAGGCTGTCGCACAGCTGCGCCACCGCCTCCAGCTGCCCCCGGCCTCCCCTTCCGAGACGCGCCGACGACAGGAACAGGCGAACTGGCCCATCTTGCACGGCTTCAGCACGGCCCTGGTGCCTCGTCCCTCCGACTGGCGCTCCGGCCTGGAGGTCGTGGGCAACTGGTGGCCCCATCACGAGGCGGCCGAACGGCTGCCTACCGATCTGGAGGACTTCCTGCGTGCCGGACCCCGGCCCGTCCTCATCGGCTTCGGGAGCATGGCGTCCGGTGACGGGGAGCGGCTGAGCGAGATCGCTGTGCGCGCCCTGCGCCGCGCACGGCTGCGCGGCATCCTCCAAGCCGGCGGTGCCGGGCTTGCCGCCGCCGGGGACGACGTGCTCACGATCGGGGACGTACCGCACGCCTTGCTGTTTCCACGGCTGGCCGCGGTGGTCCACCATGGCGGGGCCGGCACCTCGGCCGCCGCGTTGCGCGCCGGAATGCCCGCGGTCACCGTACCGGTGACCGCGGACCAGCCGTTCTGGGCGGGGCGACTTGCCGCCATCGGCGCCGCCACCGACCCGATCCCCTTCCGGTCCCTCACCGCCGAACGGCTTGCCGCCTCACTTCACCACGTAGTGAAGCAGCAGGCACACAGTCGAGCCGCCGCAAGAGCGGCGCGACATCTGATGACCGAGGACGGAGCGGGTCAGGCGCTCAAGGCCATCCAGCAGCTGACCGATGGATGACGCCGACCCGTTCCTCGGGAGATGTCCAACGTCTCGACCAAGCAGCCCTGGAGCCTCGTTGGTCACCTGTACGGCACTCCCGCCGAGTGCGACCGCGTCGGTGACGGGCGGGCGGACCACCCGGCCAAATACCGCCGCCACGGCGTGAACGTGCAGGTAGTCACCGATCCTGGCGGCCGGCTGCTGTGGCTTTCCCCCGCGCTGCCGGGCCGCGCCCATGACCTGACCGCCGCCCGTACCCACCGGATCATCCGTATCTGCGAACGCCAGGGCATCCTCGTCCTGGCCGACCTCGCTCACCAGGGAGGATGCCCCCGGGTCACCACCGGCGTAAAGCGCCGACCGCACTGCGGCCCCACCCCATCCAGCAGACCGCGAATCGGGCATTGGCCCGGACCCGCGCCCCGGTCGAGCGCGGCGTTGCCCGCCTCAAGTCCTGACGGATCCTCCGTCACCCCCGCTGCAGCCCGAACCGCATGATGTCAATTGCCAAAGCCGTACTCACCCTGGAGCGGCACCGCTAAAGAACCTCAATCTTCTCCTTGCCCCCACATCCGATGAGCCGATCTGGCAGCTGCGTTTACGCGGGATGTGACGCTTACCAAGCGCGAGGGCTCCGCCAGGCTGCCCACGGCCGAGGCCTAGGGGGAGCAGTGATCTCCGCAAGCTCTCGTACGGCAGACTCCGGATCCCCGGCGCGCATCAGCATTTCCCCTACGAGGACGGCATCCGCCCCACTGATGCGGAGGCGCTCTGCATCCTGAGCAGACCTGATACCACTCTCCGCGACCAACACTCGGTCAGGACCAACCCGATCTAGCAACCGCTCTATGAGCGTGAGGTCAAGAGAGAAGGTACGCAGATCACGGTGATTAACACCGATTACCCGGGCCCCCGCAGCTACCGCGATGTCAGCCTCGTTCGCGGTATGTACTTCGACGATGGCTTCCATGCCCCATCGCCAAGTGACACGCAGCAGTTCGCCTAGCTTCTCTCGGGATAGGGCGCTGACGATCAGCAGAAGAGCATCAGCGCCGAATGCCCGTGCTTCTGTCACTTGGTATTCATCAGTAATGAAGTCTTTACGAATGATGGGGAGATGAGATGCTAGGCGGACTGTAGCGAGATCCTCAGGGCATCCACCGAAACCGGCGGTGTGAGTAAGAACCGAGAGAGCGCTCGCACCACCCGCCGTGTATTGACGTGCTCTGCTGACCGGGTCGTAATTTTCGGTTAGCGCGCCAGCGATGGGGCTTCGAGGCTTGAGTTCGGCAATCACCCCGAGACCAGGGGCTCGCAGGGCTCCCGCCAGCCGGCGCGGCGGGGGCATAGAAGCAGCCATGCGTTCAAGTTCTGCCAACGGGGTTATAACTCGGCGCTCAGAGGTCTGCTCTGCTGCTGCCTCGAGAAGTTCGGCCAGCACGTTGACCTGGGAATGGATCACGGATTCTCCCCGGACACCGTCTTAAAAGACGGCATGTTTTGTTTTGGTTGACAAGAGACGGAGTCGCGGTCAGGAATCCCCGGTTAGATCAGGGCGCACAGACGAAATTTCTTGTGAGACCGCAATCCATTTGTCGAGTAGAGCTCCTGCCGCACCGCTGTCGATCGCCCTTGCTGCTTGGTCAACGGCTGCTCGCCAATCTTCCCCCCTTCCCGCAGTGCGCAGCGCTGCTGCGGTGTTAAGCAGCACAATGTCGCGGTGCGGACCCGGTTCGCCGGCAAGAATCCTGCGAAGGATACTTGCATTGGTAGCGGCGTTCCCTCCCCGTAGATCTGATATACGGGCAGCCGATATACCAGCATCGGTGGGCAACAGCACACTTCGATGAATATGGTTCTCGCGGATTTCGATCACGCGTGAAGGCGCAGAAAGGCTTAGTTCATCGAGTCCGTCCTCAGAGGTAAAGACCATTGCCCGTTCGGTGCCTAGCCGAATCAGAGTCTCGGCGACAATGGGTGCCATGTCTGGATCAGCGACACCGAGGATTTGAAACTTAGCCCCAGCGGGGTTACACAGCGGCCCCAAGAAATTAAAGACCGTCCGCACTCCTAGGTCACGGCGGGCCTGTGCCGCATGTCTAAACGCCGGCAGATACATCGGCGCATAAAGGAAAGTGATGCCGACACGTTCTAGACAGACCGCAGCCGCTGGCGGACTGAGGTCGATGCGGACCCCAAGAGCCTCAAGTACGTCAGCGCTCCCGCAGTTTGAGGAGGCACTGCGGTTTCCATGTTTGGCTACACGGATTCCGCACGCGGCTGCGACCACTGCCACCGTGGTGGAGATGTTGAAGGTGTCGTGACCGTCCCCTCCTGTGCCACAGGTGTCGAGTACGTTGGCCGAGACAGGAAGCGTCACAGATGATCCACGCGCAGCCTGAACCAAGCCCACCATCTCATCGACAGTGATCCCTTTTGCCGTGATTGCCGCAGCGAAACCCGCGATCTGCGCCGGAAGGGCTGAGCCGCTAAGCACAGACGTCATAGCCTCAGCAGCCTGCGCCTGAGAGAGAGGGCGGCCTTGCGTGAGTCGTTGGAGGGCTGACTTCAATTTCGCTCCATCAGCATGGCGAGGAATTGAGGAAGTTGGCCACGATTCTGTGACCACCTTCCGTAAGTACTGACTCGGGATGGAATTGCACACCAAAGGTTGGATGAGACCGGTGCATCAGCGCCATGATGGTTCCGTCACTGGCCCACGCTGTTGGGACGAGCTCGGCGGGCAGCGTGTCAGGGTCGACAGCTAGGGAGTGGTAGCGCGTGGCCGTGAATGGACTGGCAAGCCCGGCCAGCACACCGGTGCCTTGGTGCCGAATACTGGATGTCTTGCCGTGCATAGGCTTCGTGCGCCTGACGACACCACCGAATGCCTCAGCAATGGTCTGATGTCCCAGACACACCCCAAGAATTGGGATAAGACCGCTCAGTTGCCGCACCACAGCAAGAGAGATTCCCGCTTGAGAAGGAGTTCCAGGGCCGGGGGAAATTACGATCAAGCTGTACTGGGAGAGCTGCTCCACAGTAATGGAATCGTTGCGGTAGACGTCTGGCCGACTGCCGAGCTCGGAAAAGTACTGAAACAGGTTGTAAGTGAAGGAGTCATAATTGTCGACAATCGCAACAGTGCGAGTGTTAGCGTTCATGATTTACGTTCCGCCCGGTCTACGGCCACAAATACAGCCTTAGCCTTATTGAGGGTCTCTTGATACTCGGATTCTGCGTCCGAGTCAGCCACGATCCCGGCCCCGGACTGGGCATAGATCATGCCATCAGAAATAACAACAGTGCGCAAAACGATCGCGAAGTCCAGGTCTCCACCAAACCCCATGAACCCCAATGCCCCTCCGTAAACTCCCCTCCGTTCCGGCTCAATCTCGGCGATAATTTCCATGGCGCGAATTTTCGGCGCACCGGATACCGTGCCGGCAGGGAAAGTGGAGCGCAAAGCGTCAAGGCAGTCGCGATCAGTGTCCAAAACTCCAGTCACTGTCGATGACAGGTGCATGACGTGCGAGTAACGCTCAACTTCCATCAAACGCGGGACCTTCACCGTTCCTGGGACGGAAATTTTTCCGATATCGTTGCGCCCAAGATCGACCAACATTACGTGCTCGGCCCGCTCCTTTTCATCTGAGCACAATTCCTTTTCAAGCGCATCCTCGGAGGCTTCGTCTGTACCCCTCCAGCGTGTTCCAGCAAGCGGGCGAGTCTCGGCAACACCGTCCTGCACCTTCACCAGCAGTTCAGGGGACGCACCAACTACGTGGCGCCCATCTCCTAGCGATAGGTGAAACATATAAGGAGATGGATTAACCGAACGCAGCTCCCGGTAAACGGCGGAGGGGTCGGCGTAGAGTGGCTTGCTGAACCGCTGCGAAAGGACTACCTGAAAAATGTCTCCTGCGTGAATGTACTCACGAGCTCGATCGACCATTTCGCCGAATTCATCTCGCGAAACGTTCGCCTTCCATGGAGGGCGTTCGGCATAGGCAGGAAGGGAATGTGATGGCGTAGTTTCGGTTTTGGTGCGACGCTCACCGAACAGGCATTCCTTCATCCCTGCGATTCGCGCAAGCGCAGTTTCGTGAGACTCCGCTGAATGGCGGTGTAGTGTGATGAGGAATAGCTGCCCATTCTTGTGATCGAATGCCGCTAGCTCATCAACATAGAAAAACGTTGAATCCGGAAGCCCCGGGTCGCTGCCAATAGCGGTCGGAATCTGCTCAAAATGCCGAGCCACCTCGTAACCTATGTATCCGACAGCGCCACCTATAAACGGTGGAAGGCCGTCCGCCGGAGTGAGAGGCTGATCCAAAATGCTCTGCAAAGTATTTAGAGGGTCACCGTTGCCCCCATTTACAGACTTTACGTGATGGCCGACATAGGAGAAGCGTGCAGCACCATCGTTGGCCGACATGCTTTCCAAGAGAAAGCCTGGCTCGTCATGGCCCAGCCTCTCGAAAGCCTCAGCGGGAGTGAGTGCCCCGGCAGGGAAAGCCTCGAATACTGGAGTGATCAGATCAATCATGGTTTCACCCTGAGAGTTCGCCCCACCAGACTGATCTGGTGTCATAGTGTCAGGTTTGACCTTTTGGACCTGAAAATTCACTGCATCCTCCGCCCTGGACACCATCGCAGGGTCGTTGAGCCGCAGACCTCTCGTTATGCTCGGATGAGAGGTGACCAAGCGGCAGACAGTTCTGAAATGCCCGTATCTGTAAAGACGTCTCAGTGTCTTCCATCAGGACACGCCCCGTCTTAGGTAATGGCTACTCAACCGGGTTCGCTCAGGACGGTACGGGTGTGACGATGTCCACATCGATCACCCGACGAGGCGAAGGGGAAAGCTACCTGTTGAGCCGTGCTGCTGAGACGGCTAAATGACTATTTCCCACATGGTCGTCCCACATCTATTCTTCGTACCTATCAGGCCGACTTACTGAACCTCTTTCATCCTGAATAGCTGCAGGTCAGCAGTGTGTGGACGGCCTGGACGATGGTGCCGATGCGGCGGGTGGAGCATCTGGCTTGTCGGAGGATTCGCCAGGACTTCAGCTGCGCGAAGGCGCGTTCGCCGGGTGCTCTGAGTCTGGCGTGGTCGCGGTTGAACTGCTGGTAGTGGGGCGGTTGTTCGCGGTAGTGGTAGTAGGGGGTGCGGAAGGTGGCGCCGGCGCCCTGGTAGGCGCGGTCCGCCAGGACGAGGATCTGCCGGGTGAGGCAGGCCTGGACGACGGCGTGGGCACGGGCCGCGGTCAGGTCGTGGGTACGGCCCGGGGTCGCGCGGGAGAACCACAGCGGTGTGCCGTCGGG
>NZ_JBHXRW010000073.1:0-33052 GCF_042716635.1 Streptomyces sp. NPDC058664
GTGGCCCGCCTGCCCGCATGGATGCAGCAGGCCAAGAACCGTGACGAGGTGCTGCGGGCCATCGCCCGCATCCATGCCTCACTGCTTCGTACCTGACGTGGTCTCCAACCCGTGCGGCGGGGCCTGCGGGCGGATGTGCCGGAAGTCGCGGCGGACGCGGGTGGGTGTGAGGCGTTCGGCGGGTGCGGGTTCCTCCCATGGACTGCGACGGTCTGCTGTCAGTGGCCGGGCGAGGCGGAAGCGGGTGTAGGCGGCGAGGCCCAGCCAGGTCCAGCGGTCGGCCGCCTCGGGGGTGCGGATCTTCGGGCAGGTCCGGCCCAGGGTCTGCTTGAACAGGCGGAAGGTGTGCTCGATGTCGAAACGCCGCAGGTATGCCTGCCAGAGACGGTCGGTGCCCGCTGTGTCTGCGCCGGTGCCCGACCACCACAGCCAGACCGGCTTCGGGGTGGCTCCGCTGGGCAGATGCTCGATGTCCAGGCGGATCACCGCCCCTCGACGATGGGAAGCGTGGCGTCGGCCGCGGCCCAGGACGAACGGTGGGTGAGCTTGGGGTGGAGGCGGTTCCAGGAGCGGGCGATGGAGGTGCCGTAGAGGCGTGTATCGGTGACGGTTTCGGTGTCCGGGACGCCCTAGGTGTTCTGTCCCGGGAGGTTGTGGACGGGTGAGCCAGGTCTCGGCTGAGGGATCTTGAAGGGGTGTGACCCAGGTACGCCAGAAACCCGCCAGAACTTGATCTTGGCCTGCTGAGTGCCTGACGCTGTCGGGGATCTTGGCGATGACGGTCGGCCATGCCCTCGACATCTCAGTCTCCACGATCCCCGACCTCGTCACCCGCGATCAGCTCTGCGTCTCCTCGCGGCGTCCAATAGCGGCCGCATCGGGTACGACGAGCAGCTTGCCGGTGGTACGCCGAGCCTCCAGATCGCTGTGGGCCTGAGCGGCCTCGGACAATGCGTAGCGGCCCGTCACGGTGACCTCAAGCGCCTTGGAGCGCACCCACTCGAACACATCGGCGGCCCGTCGGAGCAGTTCGGACCGATCGGCGATGAAGTCCCCGAGGCTGGGCCGGATCAGGGTCAGCGAACCGCCGTGGGCGAGCCGAATCGGATCAAACGGCGGCACGGCACCACTTGCCGCGCCGAAGAGCACGAGATGGCCGCGGGTTCGCAGGCTGGCGAGGCTCGCATCGAAGGTGTGCGCGCCGACGCCGTCGAAGACAACCGGCAGTCCCTGACCGCCGTTGAGCCGCCTCACCTCGGCTGCGAGATCGTCGACTGCGGAGGAAAGGATCACCTCAGCTGCCCCGGCACGCTTCGCCAGCTCGGCCTTCGCCGTGGTCGACGTCGTGCCGATCACCCTGCCGCCGAGATGGGTGATGAGCTGGGTCAGAAGCAGCCCCATGCCACCAGCAGCCGCATGCACGAGCACCGTGTCGCCCCCCTGAACCGGGTAGGCGTCCTTGACGAGATAGTGCGCGGTCATGCCTTGGAGGAGCACGGCGGCGGCTGTCTCGAAGCCGATGTCGTCGGGCAGCGGCACCAGCCGGGAGGAGTCCACGACGGCCCGCTCGGCATACGTGCCGGGAATCTCCACCCAACCGACCCGGTCCCCGACTGCGACGTCAGCGACGCCGGGTCCGACTTCGACGACCGTGCCGGCGCCCTCAGCGCCCGGGGTGAAGGGCAGCGGGAGGCTGTACCGGCCTTCGCGGTGGTAGACGTCGAGGAAGTTGACCCCGGATGCGGCGACCTCCACGATCGCCTCGCCCGGACCCGGCCGCGGCT
This sequence comes from Streptomyces sp. NPDC058664, assembly GCF_042716635.1. NCBI lineage: Bacteria > Bacillati > Actinomycetota > Actinomycetes > Kitasatosporales > Streptomycetaceae > Streptomyces > Streptomyces sp. NPDC058664. The sequence continues at coordinate 1,785 of NZ_JBHXRW010000073.1, forward strand.
GGTCCACCTTGGCCTCCTGCAGCACCTCGGGACCGCCCACTTCGTACACCTGAATCGCTCGCATGGCCCTCCAATAACGGCTCATCCCCCACCAACCCCGTTGATGGCGATCCGATTCCCGGCAAGCAGACCAGCCCGCCGCCTCCGCCGAGAGCTGAGACGCCTGCTTTGCACCCGGGTCTGGGATACGACGTCTACACCTGACCGAAAGGCCCTCGTGCCCCACCGCAATGCACCCCTGACCGAGACCGGCCGACTGCGTCTGGCCCGCTGTGTGGTCGAGGACGGCTGGCCCCTGCGCCGGGCCGCCGAACGCTTCCAGGTCTCACCGACCACCGCCCAGCGATGGGCCGACCGGTACCGCGCCCTGGGCGAAGCGGGCATGGGTGACCGCTCCAGCCGTCCCCATCACACGCCGCGCCGGACACCGACCCGGACCGAGCGCCGGATCATCAAGGTCCGCCTCCTGCGCCGCTGGGGACCGGCCCGTATCGCCCACCTGCTCGGCCTGGTCCCCTCGACCGTCCACCGCGTCCTGACCCGCTACCGGCTGGCCCGCCTGACCCACCTCGACCGCGCGACCGGGCACGTCATGCGCCGCTACGAACGCGAGGAACCCGGCGAGCTCGTGCACGTCGACATCAAGAAGCTCGGCAACATCCCCGGCGGCGGACACAAGGTCCTGGGCCGGCAAGCGGGCCGCAAGACCCGCAGGAACGCCGGCTACAGCTACCTGCACACCGCCGTCGACGACCACTCCCGCTTCGCCTACAGCGAGGTCCACGCGGACGAGAAGAAGGGGACCGCCACCGCCTTCTGGCAACGGGCCCACGCCTTCTTCACCGGCGCTGGGATCACCGTCGAACGGGTTCTGACCGACAACGGCTCCTGCTACCGCTCACGCGACCGGCGCGACAGCCTGGCGGCGGCCGGGATCACCCGCAAACGAACCCGGCCCTACCGGCCCCAGACCAACGGCAAGGTCGAACGCTTCAACCGCACCCTGCTCGACGAATGGGCCTACGCCCGCCCCTACCGGTCAGACATCGAACGCCGCGAAGCGTTCCCGGCTGGCTCCACTCCTACAATCACCACCGCGGACACACCGCACTCGCAGGCAAACCACCCGCAAGCCGCGTCCCCAACCTGACGAGGCAATACACGGCACCTGCACCGGCAGGTCCCGCAGGAGGTGGGCCAGACGGGGCGCGTCGTATCCGGTGTCGGCGATGATGAGGACGTCCGGGTCCCCGGTCTACCACTGACCTGCGGTGATCAACCGCTCGACCAGGTCGCGCAGCTGCCGGACGGTGACGGTGGCGGTGTCGTCCCCGGGTGCCAGACGCAGCGCGTCCAGCGGCGCGGTCCACGAGCTGCGGCCGGGCTCCAATGCGCAGACGATCGAGTACGGCCAGCCCGGAACGGGGTTGTGCTGGTCCTTGCCGCGGCCGTAGGTGTGACACAGGATCCGCTGCGGTGAGGTGTGGGCGTCCGGCCGCAGCCAGCACGTGACGTCGACGGCCAGGACCAGCCGGCCGTCAGCGGCTCGTGGCAGCGGCACCGAAGCCAGGGCTTGTCGCATCCGGTCCGCGTCGATCCGGCCCTGGGCGAGGGCGGCGTAGAGCCCGCCGTGCCCGCGGCGGTGTTCGCCCACCAGCGACAGCTCGGCCAGCGATTTCACCGGCCCGTCACCGCACAGAACCACGTCCGCCAGCTCGAACAGGGCGTCCGAACGGGCGGTGAGGCAGGAGTGGAACTCGCCCTGGAAGTCTGACAGTTCGGCCAGCGGCTCTCGCCGGGCATCGTGATGCAGCGGATTCATTCTCACGGCCTTCGTGCTGGACGTGTGTGTTCCTTTCAATTGGCTCAGTGATCCTTTTCCAACCTGAAGCCCCTGCCAGTCGGAGGACCCCGCAGCAGCTCACCGGAGGCGCCAGTCAACTGGTGAAGACCTGGCCAGGAGACCGTGCTGGACTCGGGTAGCCGATCAACGACAGTGCGCTGACCAGTGCGGATGCCAGGTGGGAAAAGGCTCATCGTGCGAGACCGCCTGGGACGCGTCGTTCAGGATGTGGCTGCCCCCGTGGTCGAGGTGCTCGCGGTCGATGACCTTTGCTGCGGAGATCACCGCCGCAGCGGTGAGCGCAGGCTCGTTGCCGTAGCCCTTCTCGGGCGGGTCGTGAGTGATCCGCTGCCAGGCCCAGAGGTCCCAGCAGTAATCCTCTCGCCAAGACGTGACTCGTTTTGGATCGGGATCCTGCTCGCCGCAGGCCGAGAGGACCCCCGCCAGGATCGCGGCCGATAGGACCGGCACCTTCCGCCCATTCGTTTTCCGTATCCGCAACATCCTTATCGTCAGGTACAGGACAAAGCGCACTCGATCAATGATCAACGAGACGCCCCCTAGCGGCGGTTCAGCCCCGCCGGTTGGCCATGAAGGCGATCGTTGCCCACACGCACATGTCGACAAAGACCACGACCGCCGCTGACCCGGTCCAGCGATGCGCGTCCTCACCGATGTGTGCGAGCCGGGAGGAAATCGCTTCGCCCGGCGTGTTGTAGTCCGCGTCGTTGTTCCTGCCCTTGCACTGGTGGCTGGAGGAGGAGAGCCATCCAACGCCGCCAAAGATCACGAGAATGATGAGAAGGGCCGTCCCGGTGATGATCGGCGGTAACAGGACTCGGCCTGGCGCGTGTGCGTAAGCGTCCACACAGCCACGGTTCCACTGCCAGCGCTTCGTGCGCCTGAGTACCCGCACTCAGAGGTCATCTCATTTTGCGAGTCTGCGGTAGCAGCGGAGCCACCGGCTTCGAGTGGGCGGGGCGGGTGCGAGCGGGTGCGGGCTGCTCGCGTCGTACAGCTCGCGCTCGACGTGGTCCGGTACGAGCCCTGCCGCGCCGACACGGGTAGGGCCGCCCGATGGGGCCACGGTCAGTGGGACGGGCAGGGGCACGCGGTTTCGAGAGGTCGCCGCAGGGGCCGCCGCCACGGGGGCGGCGGGAGTGGCCGGATCGACCTCGTCCGTTCCGTCAGGTGTCCAGCGCGGCGGCGTACAGCGCGAACAGGCGCAGCTCGGGGGTGCTGCCGGCTGGCCGGGTTTCACGGAGGCGTCTCCAGCAGTCGGCTGTCAGGCGGCGGGCGCGGCTGCCCGGCCAGGGGGTGGGCAGGAGTTCGGGCGGCAGCAGGGGGTCGGGGGTCATCGCCGCGGTGAAGTGGGCGGCGAGTTCGATGGTTGTGGTGAGCTGCTCGGCGTCCGACGGCTCGGGCGTCTGAGCGAGCCGGGCGAGGCGGGATTCGGCGAAGGCCGCGAGTTGTCGGTGTCGGGCGGCGATCTCGCCCAGCGGCCATAGGGCGGCGGCCAGGGCCTGGGGGGCGGTGGTGTTTCCGATCCGCAGGTCGGTGGTGGTGAGGCAGGTGAGGGTGTCGAGGACGCCCAGGTGGTGGGCCTGGGACTCGACGAGTTCCGTGACGGGGTTGGCGGTGACGTACAGGCCGCTCTGGACGGGTGCGGCGCCGAGATGGAGGAGGTTCTCGCGCAGGGTGTCGCGGGCGGCGCGACGGGATTCGGGAATGGCGAAGCCGAACAGGTGCCACGTGCCGTCCCACGGGGCGAGCCCGGCGTCCTGCCGGTAGGCGTGGCGGACGTAGGCGGCGTCCGGCGCCAGGGCTCCGGTGACATCGGCGACGGCGCGGAGGGTGGCTTTGCGTCCGCGGCCCTCCTGGGTGAACCGGCCCTCGTCGACGAGGCGTTTGACGCACAGGCGCACCTGCTGGTCGGTCATGCCCAGGAGGCCGGCGACGGTGTAGAGCTCGCCCGCGTCGACGGTGCCGTCCTCGCGGACGAGGGCGTGCACGAGGAGCCGGGTGGGGATCTCCGGTACGTCGGTGTCGTCGTGGTCGCTGCCGTCGGTCCCGCCGTCGGCACGGTCGGTGGCGCTGGTGCTCATCGTGCCTCCCCGGCGTCCGGCGCGTCCGCCCGGGTGATCCGGCGGTGCATGGTGGTGACGGCGCCGAAGCCCATGAGGCCGCGCAGCCAGGGGGTCCGCTCGGTGCGGACGGCGGTGAAGCCGTGCCGCTCGTACAGTGCCCTGGCACGGGGGTTGGCGTCGATGACGTCCAACCGGATCCGCCGGCAGCCGTGGTCGGCGGCGAGCGTCGCGATCTCCCGCAGGAGGAGGCCGCCGATGCCGGTACCGCGGTGCGCGGCCTCCACGGCGATGCCGTCCATGACCAGTTCGCCCTCGGCGGGTTCCCGCTCGAAGAGGGCGAGGATCGCCAGCCGTGGCAGGCCGCGGAAAAGGCCGTAGGCCGACAGGACGTCCTTCACGCCGCCGCCGGTGAGCGCGCGGTCGCCGAGCCGGTAGCCGGCCACGCCGACCACCCGGCCGTCCGTGAGCGCGGTGACACCCCGGTCGTGTTGCAGGTGGGCCGCGATGAACGCACGCCCCGCGTCGGGCGGGTCGAGCGCCGGGGCCAGCTTGCGGCCGAACGCCTCCCAGTAGAGCGCGGCCACCTGCTCCTCGCTGCCGTGGGGCACACCCCGTCGCACGACCGGTCGCCCGTCTTCCGCCGTGTGGTCCGTTCCCGCTGTCGTCTCCACGCCGCCCCTTCCGCATGCCGGATCACCTTGTTCGATCGAGTGTAATACGTTCACTATCTAAACGAGCGTTTTTATTACGAGCGATTTGGGGGGCGAGTGTGTGCGCGAGACGACGTGCGCCGGGACGGCGCGGACGGCGGTGGACGGTGTGGGCGCTGGTAGGAGTGGTGCTGGCGACCGCCGGAGTCGCGTGGGTGGTGCGGCAGAACACCTACGCACTGCGGGAGGAGAAGGTGTCGCTGCGGCACGACGGAAAGTTGCTCGAGGGGGTGCTGGCCCGTCCCGAAGGGGGTGACGGGCCGTTCGGCCTGGTGGTCTTCGTCCACGGCGACGGGGCGGTCGACGCGACGCACGAAACGTTCTACCGACCGCTGTGGGAGTCCTTCGCCCGGGCCGGGTACGCCTCGTTGTCGTTCAGCAAGCCCGGGGTCGGCGGCTCGGAGGGCGACTGGCTGGGGCAGAGCATGGCGGACCGGGCGGAGGAAACCCTGGCCGCGGTGGCCTGGGCCCGTGGCCGTCCGGACATCGACGGCCGCCGCATCGGCCTGTGGGGGGCGAGCCAGGCGGGCTGGGTCCTGCCCAAGGTCGCCGCGGAGGACCGGCGTCTGCGGTTCGTCGTCGCCGTCTCCCCGGCCGTCAACTGGCTGCGGCAGGGTCGCTACAACCTCCTCGCCGAACTGCGCCGGGACGGCGCCGGGGCCGAGGAGCGGGACGCGGCGCTGCGCAGGCGGGAGACCACCCTGGGCCTGCTGGAACGCGGGGCGTCCTTCGCCGAATACCGCGCCGCGGTCGGCGACGCGGGCGGTATGACCGCTGCGCGGTGGTCGTTCATCGCCAGGAACTACCGGTCGGACGCGACCGCGGACCTGCGCGCCATGCGCGGCACGCCGGTCCTGCTGGTGCTGGCGGGCCATGACGTCAACGTCGACGTCACCGAGACCGAAGCCGTCTATCGCGGAATCCTTCCGGCGGCGTCCCTGACAGTGGCGCGCTATCCCGACGCCGCCCATTCCCTGCTCGACCACGGGGTGGAGAGCTCGCGGTGGCGCCTGACGCTGACCGCCGTCCTCGCCCCCAGAAAGCTGTACGCCGTGGGCTTCCTGGCCGATCAGGCACGGTTGCTCCGGCGACTGGATGCCGGAAAGGGGGCGGCGGGACCAGTACCACCGGAACGACAGCCGTGACCTGAACTCCGGTCGGGCGCCCCGGGCGGCGTGGTCGCGGGCGGCCGCCGCGCTCGGCGGCCGCCCGTGCCGGAGCCGGCGCCGGGGGCGCCGGCTCCGGGTGGTGTCGGTTCGGCAGGCGTCAGTACGCGGTGGTGACGGTGGCCCCGCCGAAGGTGGTCACGGCGTGGAGGCTGATGTAGTGGGCACCGGCCGGCGGGTTGGTGACGGTGAGGGTGTGGCTGTTGCCGGCGCCGGTGGCGCGGCTGGTGTACCGGGTGGTGGTGGCCCAGGCGCTGCCGCTGTAGTAGAGGTCGGCGTCGCCGGTGCCGCCGGCGACGGTGATCTTCAGCTGGGTGGTGCCGGTGGGGACGTACAGGTAGAAGTACGCGTAGTTGCCGGTGGTGGCCGACACGTTGCTGCGGCGGCAGTTCTTGCCCAGGGTGCGGATGTCCGCGCCGGTGCACTCGGTGATGGCGGGACCACTGGTGACGGTGACCGTCCGGGTGGCGGTGGCCGTGGCGCCCTTGTCGTCGGTCACGGTCAGCCGGACGGTGTAGGTGCCCGCGGCACCGTAGGTCTTGCCGGGACTCGTCCGGGTGGAGGTGGTGCCGTCCCCGAAGTCCCAGGAGCGGGAGACGATGGTGCCGTCGGCGTCGCCGGAGCGGTCGGTGAGGGTGACCGTCAGGTCCTTGACGACGGCGGTGAAGTCGGCGGTGGGGGCCTGGTTGCCCGGCGGGTTGCCGCTGCCGCAGTCTCCGGCCGCGCAGCCGGCCAGCCAGGTCCTGAAGTCGCTGTCGTAACGGGTGCCGATGGTGCCGGTGAGGTGGCTACGGGCCGCGGCCCACTCGCCGGCGCGGTAGTGACCGAGCACCTTGTCCAGGTCGGCGGGGTGCTTCTCCAGCATGTACCGCACGGCGAGGTAGCCCCAGCGGTACACGCGGGTGGTGCCGTGGCTGTAGTCGGTGTCGAACAGGGAGCTCAGGGTGTAGGTTCCCCGGCCGGCTTCGGTCATCGCCGCGGTGTAGGGCTCGTCGCGGTAGTGGTAGGAGACGTACTCCGCGAAGCCCTCCACCCACCAGACGGTGGGAGTGGTCATGTTGGCCGCGAAGTCGCCGTGCATCGTGAAGCGGCCGTCGAGGTAGTGGGTGTACTCGTGGTTGAGGTTCCAGATGTGGAACGCCGGCCGCAGCCACTCCGCCTCGTAGGCGATGAAGCGGGCCTGGTTGCCCGCGGCGGCGGGGTCGCCCTCCAGGTACATGCCGCCGTTGTCGGTGTCGATGCCGTACATCGCGCCGGCGTACGTCTGGTAGTCGGCGCTGGAGTCGTACGCCACCACCTCGATGGTGGTGTTGTTGTCACCGGCGACCGGGCCGTCGTCCCGCGCGACCCCGTGGAAGTAGGCGTCCTGCGCCAGCAGGCTGGTGCAACTGGCGCTCAGTTCGGCGGTCGTCATCTGCTGGGCGAGGATGCGGATACTGGGGCCGCAGGTGTGCCGCACCGGCAGGACCTCGCGCTTGAGGCGCTCCTGCAGGTCGCAGATCCCGTAGCCGGCGCAGTTCGCCCTGTCGTAGTAGTCGGCCATCTCCGCGACGCCCACCCACAGCGCCGCGGTGGGGCCGGTGGTGGCGCTCCGTCCCAGCAGGTCGGTGGCCAGCGGGCGGACCTTGTTCCGCAGGCTCGGGTACTGGAGGAAGCGGCTCAGCTCCCGGCCTGCGTTGGAGGTCAGGTACGCCCGCGGGGTGCCCAGCAGGGCGGTGTGGTCGGCGGCGAAGCGGTACAGGGAGTCGACGAGGCTCGGGTCCGCCTCGACCGCGGTGACGAACTCGGGCGAGTAGTGGCCCCGGAAGGTCACCGTGTACACGTTGTTGACGGCGCTGAGCATCCGCGAGGACGCGTGCCACGTGGAGTCGTAGTCCGCCAGCATCCGCTTGACGACGTACAGGTAGCGGGCGTTCTCCTCGGAGCTGTCGATCAGGATGACCGCCTCGCTCAGCGTCTCGCCGTTGGCGTCGGTGACGTCGCGTGAGCGGGGGCTGGCGAAGAAGGCGTCGAGACCGGAGCGGATGGCGGTCCTCAGGCCGCTGCCGTACGGTCCGACGACGTCCGGGTTGTACCAGTGGACGTAGTACCCGGCCCGGAGGAAGAGCACCAGCTGCGGCGTGCCGGTGGTCGCGTTCCCGGGGTAGCCCGCGGCGTTGTCGCGCAGGGCGTACGCCACGGTCGTCATCTGGGCCTCACGGAAGGCCAGGCGGGCGTTCTCACCCGTCAGACCGAACAGGCTGTTGACGCACTCGGTCGTGGACGTGGTGATCTGCCGTACCAGTTCGCCGCCGGTACGGCTGGTGAAGTCGGCCGGGTCGCACGCGGCGGCCGCCGGCCGCCGCGCGGCCGCGTCCGGCTCGCGTGGCGTGTCGTGGCTCCCGTAGATCTCCCTGAGCGGGGACTTGTCCGCGCTCACCGGGGGTATGTGAGGTGCCGTCAGCCGTTCCTTGAGCGCGTGGCCGGTGTCCGGATCGGTGTTCTGCCCCGCCTGCGGCGCGGGTTCGGCCGGGGCGTCGGAACGGGACGCCTGGGGCGACTTCGATGCCGTGGCGGCCGGCGGGGAGACCGGTTGCGCCTGGGCCGGCTGCGCGAGCAGCGCGACGCCCATCACCCCGGCCAGAGCCAGGGGCAGTACGGCGCCCACACCTCGGCGGACGAGTGGGGTTCTCACGTGGTTCCTCCCATGGGGGATCGCGGCACGCGGGCGCGTGACCGAGGGGATGTGCGGGCCGGGAGCCGGGTGGGGTCTCGTGCCTCGGCCGGCCGGAGTGCGACCGGCAACCAGAATTGGCATGCTCATGGCCTGTGACATGTACAATGGCACAGGTCACACCTCACTGGGAAGGTGCGTGACAGAGCCCGTACGGCCCACCGGTGAACGGGACTTCGAGGCGTCCTGAAAGGACGGCGGAGTTCGTCAGTCGGACTCGGAGAAGCGGCGGGCGGTCCTACGGGCGCCGGGGCCGAAGGCCCGTCGGCGGTCGGCCGCCGATGCGGCCGGGCAGAGGCGCGGTGACGGCTCCCCGTCCTGCGGGAATCCGGGAGCGTCCGGTTGATCGTCGCGCAACGTGACATTGTATAGTGGATCAACGGGTCGTTGAAGGGGAGCGCATGAGTGAGTTGAAGTCCCGCAAGCTCATCCCGGTGCAGGAGCATCTGCGCGACCAGGTGGCCGCCGCCCTGCGCGCCGCGCTGATCTCGGGGGACCTGCAGCCCGGCGTGATCTACTCGGCGCCCACCCTCGCCGCCGAGTACGGGGTCTCCGCCACGCCCGTACGCGAGGCCATGCTCGATCTGACCCGGGAGGGCCTGGTCGAGGCGGTGCGGAACAAGGGGTTCCGCGTCACCGAGCTCTCCGAACGCGATCTGGACGAGTTCACCGAGATCCGCGCGCTCATCGAGATCCCCACCATCGGCCACGTGACTCGGTCCGCCTCGCGCGAGCAGCTGGAGGCGCTGCGCCCGGTGGCCGAGGAGATCGTGACCGCCGCGCAGGAGGGCGACGTGATCGCCTACCTGGACTCGGACCGCCGCTTCCATCTCGGTCTGCTCGCCCTCGCGGGCAACGCCCGCCTCGTCGAGACGGTCTCCGAACTGCGCAAACGCTCCCGGCTCTACGGGCTCACCGACCTGTCCCAGAAAGGGGCGCTGGTGAGTTCGGCACAGGAGCACACCGAACTCCTCGACATCATGATCGCCGGGGACGTGGAGGGCGCCCAGGAGCACATGCGCCACCATCTCGCGCACATAAGGACTCTGTGGGCGGCGCGGAAACGGGAGGCCGAGCGCGTGTCCCCGGCCCGCCGGCTCGGCGTCCGCTGACACCGAGGGCCCCGCTGACACCGAGGGGCCGTGGCGGCGCCATCGGCCGGTGCGCCCGTACGAAGGGCCGGACACCGCACGGTCTTTCGTGCGGGCGCCCGGCCGCTCGTGTCGTACGGGAGCCCGGCCCCTCGCGTCGTGCGGTGTCCGGCGCGACGCGCGGGCCGCTCCCGGAGTTCACATGGTGAACCCCGCCGGGTAGGGGTCCGTGGGATCGAGCAGGTACTGCGCGGTCCCGGTGATCCAGGCCCGGCCGGTGACGGAGGGCAGTACGGCCGGCCGGCCGCCGACCGTGGTCTCCGCCAGGATCCGTCCGGTGAAGCGGGAACCGATGAAGGACTCGTTGACGAAGTCCCGCCCGGTCGCGAGCAGCCCTCGCGCGTGCAGTTGGGCCATCCGGGCGCTGGTCCCCGTACCGCAGGGCGAGCGGTCGAACCACCCGGGATGGATGGCCATGGCGTGCCGTGAGTGCTCGGCGGTGGAGCCGGGCGCCTCCAGATAGACGTGGTGACAGACGTCGATCGTGGGGTCCTCCGGATGCGCCACCGGGTTCTGCGTGTTGATCGCCTCCATGACGGCCAGGCCCGCGTCGAGCAGCCGCTGCTTCTCCGACCGGGCGAAGGGGATGCCGAGGTCCTCGGTGCGCACCATGGCGTAGAAGTTGCCGCCGTAGGCGATGTCGTAGCGGACCGGGCCGAACCCCTCGACCTCGACGACCTGGTCCAGGGCGTGACTGTACGACGCGACGTTCTCCAGGGTGACCGACTCGGCGTGCCCGTCGCGCACGGCGACCCGTGCCGTCACCAGCCCGGCGGGCGTGTCGAGGCGGATGAGGGTCTCCGGCTCGACCACCTCGACCATGCCCGTCTCGACGAGGACCGTCGCCACGCCGATGGTGCCGTGTCCGCACATGGGCAGGCAGCCGGAGACCTCGATGTACAGGACGCCGAAGTCGGCGTCCGGCCGGGTCGGGGGCTGGAGTATCGCCCCGGACATGGACGCGTGCCCGCGCGGCTCGCACATGAGCAGGGTGCGCAGACGGTCGCGTCGTTCGACGAACAACCGCCGTCGTTCGGCCATCGTCGCGCCCGGCAGGACGCCGACCCCGCCGGTGACGACCCGGGTCGGCATCCCCTCGGTGTGCGAGTCGACGGCGTGGTAACAGGCGACAGAGCGCATGTCAGTTCACTCCGGCGTCGATGAGGGCCCGGGTGGCGGCGCGCACGACGGCCTCGGTCTCCGGGCTCAGCGCCTGCCGGGGCGGACGGCAGACGCCGCCGGGCCGGCCGATCATGTCCTGGCCGAGCTTGACGGCCTGGACGAACTCGGTCCTGCTGTCCCAGCGCAGCACCGGGTGCAGTTGGCGGTAGAGGGGCAGCGCGGTGTCGAGATCGCCCGCCACCGCGGCGTCGTAGAGGGCGAGGCAGGCACGCGGGAAGACCTGCGGGTAGCCCGCGACCCAGCCCTTGGCGCCGGCGAGGCCGACCTCCAGAAGGGTGTCGTCGGTGCCGATCACGAGGTCGAGTCCGGGGGCGAGTTCCTGGATGGCGTAGCACCGCCTGACGTCGCCGGAGAACTCCTTCACGCCCACGATGAAGCCCTCGGCGTGCAGTTTGGCCAGCAGCTCGGGCCGCAGGTCGACCTTGGTGTCGATGGGGTTGTTGTAGGCGGTGACGGGAAGTCCGGCCGATGCCACCATCCGGAAGTGCTCCAGGACGGCGCGGTCGTCGGCCCGGTACGCGTTGGGTGGCAGGCACATGACGGCCTGGCAGCCGGCGTCCTTGGCGAACTGCGCGTGCCGCTTGGCCTCGATCGCGCCGTAGGCTCCGACACCCGGCATGACGGTGAAGCCCTCGGGGGCGTTCGCGACGGCGGTCTCCACGACGCGGTCGCGCTCCTCGTGGGTCAGGGTCTGGTACTCGCCCAGCGACCCGTTCGGTGCGACGCCGTGCAGTCCCTGTTCGGCGAGCCAGGCGACGTTGTCCCCGTAGGCGCCGTGGTCGACGGCGAGGTCGCGGTCGAAGGGGAGGCTCGTCGCGACGATGACGCCGTGCCAGGGCATGCGGTTCCGGGTCATGGGGGCTCCTCAGCTGTGATCGGTGGTGGGTTCTGCGAGGCCGGCGAGCCCACCGAGGGTGACGGGGGTCGCGATCAGCCGCTCCGCGGGGGCGTACGGCTGGTCGCGGGCCACGAGACAGTGCACGGCGGGGCCGCACATCCGGCCCTGGCACCAGCCCATGCCGGCCCTGGTCAGCTGTTTGACCTGCCGGTGGTCGGATGCCGGGCCGTCGGCGCGGGCGGCCAGGACGGCCCCCGCGGTGACCTCCTCGCACCGGCAGACCGGTGTGTCGTCGGTCAGCCACGAGGACCAGGCCGGCGGCAGGGGGTGTGCCCGCGCCATCGCGCGGGCGAAGGCACGCTGCCGGGCCACCGCGGCACGTTCCGCGGACAGCCGCCGGACGTTCACCGCACCGGGCGACCCGAGGTCGGTGAGGACCGACACGGCGGCGATCCGGCCCTCGCTCACCGCGAGCGCGGCCCCGCCCACGCCGCAGGTCTCGCCCGCCGCGTAGAGCCCGGGCACACCAGTGCGCTGTCCGTCGTCGACGGCGGCGGCCATGGTGCCGTCGCCCGCGTCGGCGAGCTCGCAGCCGAGGGGGACGAGGAGGTCGAGCTGCGGTACGAAGCCCCAGCCGACGCCCACGGTGTCGGCCTCGATCCGGCGTTCCGTGCCCGGGAGCGGTCGGCCGTCGGCGTCCAGGGAGGCGACGCGCACCACGGCGATCCTTTCGTTTCCTTCGGCGCCGACGATCGCGGTGCGGGTGCGGACCGGGACGCGGTGCCGGGCGAGCGTGGCCGCGTACCGGGCGCCCTCGGCCCACTTGGCGGGGTTGCGCAGCAGCGGCGCGGGGTGGCGCAGCCAGGCCGAGGGCGCGGCCGCCTCGCACACGGAGACCTCGACCCCGCGTGCGGCGAGGGCCGCGGCGACCGGCAGCAGGAAGGGGCCCGTACCGCCGAGGACCACCCGGTGGCCGGCGGTGACTCCACCGCCCTTGAGCAGCGCCTGGAGACCGCCGATGGTGAGGACGCCGGGCAGGTCCCAGCCGGGGAAGGGGAGTTGGCGGTCGTAGGCGCCGGTCGCCACGAGCAGCGCCGGCGCGCGCAGCACCACGGCGGTCTCCTCGGGCGCCCGGCTCCGGTCCACGGCGTGGACGGCGAACCCGCCCGGCTCCCGGGCCACGGTCCACACGTGGTGGTCCGTCAGCAGCGTGAGCCGGCCGCCGCGGGCGTGGGCGGACAGCGTGGCGCACAGGGCCCGGTAGGTGCGCAGTCCGTGGTGCAGACCGCTGGTGGGGACGGCGCGCCGTGCTCGGTGCGGCGGGTGGCGCCAGTACTGGCCGCCCGGGCCGGCGCCCGAGTCGACGAGCACGACCCGCAGGCCGCCGTCCAGGGCGGTGGCGGCGGCGGCCATACCGGCCGGACCCGCGCCCACCACCACGAGGTCGCCGGATTCACTCATCGTCGCCCTCCCCGGTCGTGACGGCCATGCCCGTGCGGACCCGCACCAGGCAGGCGCGCTGCCCGCCCGCTCCGTCGACGGTCACCAGGCAGTCGAAGCAGACGCCGATCCCGCAGAAGACTCCGCGCGGCCGCCGCCCGAGCCGGGTGGCCCGCCAGGCGACCCGGCCCGAGGCCACGAGGGCGGCGGCCAGGGTCTGTCCCGGTACGAAGGGCAGAGGTTCGCCGTCCATGGTGAACTCGTCCGCGTGGGCGGGTTCACCGTCCTTGACCGACTCGTTCACGTGGGCGTACCTCCGGTGGTGAGGAACCGGCCGGGCAGGAGGCCGGCGTGGGCGGCGGGATCGGCTCCGCGCCAGGGGTGGCCGAGCAGATGCGCGGTGATCAGGGCGCCGGTCCCGGGGGCGAGACCGATGCCCGCCCCCTCGTGGCCGCACGCGTGCAGCACGCCGGGGACGCGCGGGTCCGGGCCGATGAGCGGCAGGTGGTCCGGGCAGTACGGCCTGAAGCCGCGGTAGGCGCGGATCAGGTGGGTGGCGCGCAGGAACGGGAACAGGCGGCACGCCTGGGCGGCGAGCGCGGCGACCACGGCCGGGTTCATGGCGGTGTCGAAGCCGACGCGCTCACGGCTGGCGCCGATCAGGATCGTGCCCGCCCGGGTGCCCTCGACGACGCACGAGGTCTCGAGACCCGCGTCGTCGGAGACGACGTTGGCGACGTAGTCGGCGGAGTAGACCTTGTGCCGGATCATCGGTGGCAGCGGCTCGGTGACGAGCACGAAGCCCCTGCGGGGCAGGATCTCGACGGGGGCGCCGAGTCGGCGGCCGACCTCGCCGCCCCAGGTCCCGGCGGCGTTCACCACGGCGTCGGCGGGCAGCACCGTGCCGTCGGCGGTACGGACCCCGGCGATCCGGCCGTCGGGTCCGGTGACCGCGGCGACGGCCTCGCCGGTCCGCAGCCGCGCGCCACGCCGGACCGCGGCGCGCAGCAGTCCGGCCGCCGCGAGGACGGGCTGCACCTGGGCGTCCTGCGGGTAGTGGACGCCGCCCGGGAGCCCGGGCGCGATGTACGGTTCGAGATCGCGGACGCGGTCGACCGCTTCGGCACGGACACCGGCCGCCCGCTGGCGCGCGGCGAAGCCGCGCAAGGTGGCGAGGGCGTCGGGCGTACTCGCGACGACCAGGCCGCCCTTGGCCTCCCACTCGACGCTCTCCGGGCCGAGTTCCCCGGCGGCCTCGTCCCACAGATCGCGGCTGAGCCGGGCCAGTTCCAGTTCGGGTCCCGGCGCCTTGTCGGAGAGGAGGATGTTGCCCTCCCCCCGACTGGTCGTTCCGGCGCCGACGGGACCACGGTCGAGCACCGTGACGTCGAGGCCGGCCGCGGCGGCGTGGAACGCGCACGCGGCGCCCACGATGCCCGCGCCCACGACAACGATCTGCATCACCACCCCCTAGTGCAATGTCACATGCCATTACTCAGGCTATACATCCGCACCACCCGAAGACAACGGCACCGCGGTGACTTTCGCGCCGGTGACGACACCTCAGGGCCGGGAACGCCGCCCCGTGTCCACCACGGGCCGGCCGGTGAGGACCGGGGCGCCGGTCGGCCCGGACGCTCGGCCGGGGCGTTGTCAGTGGGCGGGGATAGGTTCGATCTTGTTCCGCCGCGACGGCGAGAACGTCCCTTCGATGTGCATGGGAGAGGTACGTTGCCGGTCTGGGAGAGGTCGAGTACGGCGCGGGTGGTACCGCCCGCGCGACCGCGGAAACTCGCCAAGGTGCCGTTCGTCGAACTGGCCGACGGACGGCTGCAGGGCGTCGTGTCCAGCGGGTCCGACGCAGGACGCGTGTACGTGTCCTCGATCGCGGCCGGTACGTACGCGTTCGCCTGCAGCACCAACAACAACCGCCCCTGCGGCGGAGCGCGCGGCACGTTCTGCAACCACATCCGCGCCCTCGTCGGCGAGGCGGTCCTGCAGTACGGGGCCGAGCGCGTCGCCCGCTACCTGAAGGCCGACACCCCCGACGGGCGGTCCGGCGCACCCGAGCTCGTCTCGGCGATGACCGCCACACGCCCCGAGCAGGGCGACACCTCGGCAGCCGCCCCGGTGTTCAGCAGGTTCCTCCGGCACCTCGCCTACCTCGAACTGGCACCGACCACCGCGCCACTGCCCGAGATGCACTGGTTCCCGCCGACGAGGACGGCCGCCTGATGCGCACGGACCTGCTCACCGATCCCGTCGACGGACTCGACGAGGCGCTGTCCGCCGTCGACGCCTTCGACGAGGTGCTCGTCGGCGGGCTGCTCCGGCCGCAGCCCGCCCAGGCCGCCGGCCTGGCGGCGCTCGCGGGCGCCGTCGCCGGGACGCCCCTGGCCTCGGCGGTCGCCGAGGCGGCCGACAAGGCCGCGGCGGGCGCCGCCGGCGAGGACCACCTCATCGCGCTCGCCGCCGCCCGCACCGCCCTCATGGGCTCCGTGCACGACGCCCTGACGGACCGCGTCGCGGACGTCACCGGACGGCCGCGCGCCGAGCGGAGCACCCCGGACGCGCCCCCGGACACCGCCGCGGACGAGCCGGGAGCGAACGTGCTCGCAGCCGCCCGTGCCTGGCTGTGCGACCTCGCCAGGGCGGGCTGGCAGGGCATCGACCACGAACTGGCCGCCGACGCCGCGCCCGTGGTCTCCGCGATGCTGCCCGACCCGCGGCTGCGCCGACAGGCGACCCTCCTCGACGGCTTCGCGGCCGAACTCGCCGCGTCCTGCCCGGGCGCCACCCTGGAACGCGTCCCGGTGCGCCGCTGGGCCGACCTCTGGACGCGCGCGCTGCTCCTCACCCTGCCGGGCGCCGCCCGCACCCCCGCCCCGTCCACCGCGACCGGCCGCCTGCTGCCGCTGGGCGTGGACGTGCAGGAGCACGCCACCGCCGTGCAGGCCCAGGTCCACGCGGTGCTCGAACCCTCCGACGGCACGGGGCCCCGCCTGGTCCGGGCGGCGGTGTCCGCGCCCAAGCCGGAGACCGTCGTCGGCGCGGGCCTCTGGCAGTTGCTCCGGCCCCGCATGTCGCTGCTCGCCGCCGCCGGGGAGGGCCGGGCGATGGAGCTCGACGCCATGCCCGTCACCGCCGAGGGCGACCTCCTCTGGGACGACGAGCGGGCCCGCACCGGGGAGCCGGCCGATCCCTTCGCCACCGCCCGGGTGATCCTGTCCACCGCCACCGACCCGGTGACCGCGCCGCTGGACCGCCACCCCGCCCGGATCGCCGTCCCCGTGCTCGTCGAGGGGTACGCGGCGGAGCGGCAGGACGACGGGACGCCGACGTTCACCGTCGCCGGGCACCGGCTCGCCGTCGACACGGACCGCGTCCCCGCCGCGAGTCCGCTCACTCCCGAGGCTGTCGCCACGTCCGGCGCGTGCCTGGGCCTGCTCCGGTGGGACGCGGGGGAGTTCGTCCTCCAGCCGCTCGCCGTCGAGACGACCGTCCGGAAGAAGACCGTCGCCGTCCACGCGGGCGAGTGGGCCGGAGGCACCGCCGACAAGCTCGGCGCACGGGCGGAGAAGGCGGCCACCGACGCCGTCACCGTCCTGCGCGAGCGAGCCGGAAAGCTGCTGCGCGCATGACCGACCCCACGCCCCCGGCCGACCGGGCCCAACCGGCCGGCTCCACGTCTCCGGCCGGCCAGACCCCGCCGGCCGCCCCCGTGTCCCCTCCCGGCCCGGCCATCCAGGCCCCGGTCGGTCCCGACCCCGACGACAACCGCCGCCAGGTCCTGTACTGGCGGCTCCTCGCCCGGCTCTTCGATCCCGAGGAGCAGGCCGCCCTGGAAGCGGCGAGCCTCGCCGTCGTCGAGGACATCGGCCTCCCCCCGTCCCTCCTCGACCCCGGCGCCTCCGTCGAGTCCGTCGTGCAGCGCCATCCGGAGCTGGCCGACGAGTTCGAGGGCCTCATGAGGCCGGAGACCGAGCCGGACGGCGTACGCGACCGGGCGGCGGAGGTGCGGCGCGCCGCGCTCGCGTCGAAGCTGCTGCTCAACGTCTTCGCGCCCGGACCGGGAACGGTCTCCGCCGGTCAGCTGGCCCGCTGGCAGTCGGACGCGGGCTGGCTCGAGCGGGCGTTCGGCTGCCCGCCCGGCGGCCTGCGCGGGGGCCGGGGCGCCGGAGGGGCCGTCGCGGCCGGCGGCCTGGGGGCCGAACTCGGCGCCGTCGAGGCCGACCTCGTCCGCCGTATGCACCTGCGCGAGGTACTGGCCGACCCCGCGCTCGCCGCCCGGCTCACCCCCAGCATGTCGCTGATCGAACAACTCCTTCGCGACAAGGGCAACCTGTCCGGCGTCGCCCTCGCCAACGCGAAGTCACTCATCCGGCGCTACGTCGACGAGGTCGCCCAGGTGCTCCGCACCCAGGTGGAGAAGGCCACCGTCGGAGAGCTCGACCGCTCGGTCCCGCCCAAGCGCGTCTTCCGCAACCTCGACCTCGACCGCACCATCTGGAAGAACCTCACCAACTGGAGCCCCGAGGAGGAGCGGCTCTACGTCGACCGCCTCTACTACCGGCAGACCGTCCGCCGCACCACACCCCAGCGACTGATCGTCGTCGTGGACCAGTCGGGCTCCATGGTCGACTCCATGGTCAACTGCACCATCCTCGCCTCGATCTTCGCCGGACTGCCCAAGGTCGACGTCCACCTCATCGCGTACGACACCCGGGCCGTCGACCTCACCCCCTGGGTGCGCGACCCGTTCGACGTGCTCCTGCGCACCAACCTCGGCGGCGGCAACGACGGACCGGTGGCCATGGCGATGGCCCGGCCGAAGATCACCGAACCGAAGAACACCGTCATGGTGTGGATCTCCGACTTCTACGAGTTCGACCGCTCGCAGCCACTGTTCGAGGGCATCGAGGCGGTCCACCGCTCCGGCGTGCGGTTCATCCCCGTCGGCTCGGTGACCAGCTCGGGACGGCAGGAGGTCAACCCCTGGTTCCGGGAGCGGTTCAAGGCGCTCGGCACCCCGGTGGTCTCCGGCCACACCAACAAGCTCGTGCACGAACTCAAGACCTTCCTCACCTGAGACGACCGGAAAGGCCCTCCCCATGTCCGACCTGCTCCGCGCTCCCGCCGAGATCAAGTACGCCGAGGAACTCGACTGGCTGGAGTCGATCGACGACAGTCCCAAGCCGTTCTCCTGGCGCCTCTCCCCGAAGATGGTCCGCCTGTTCGTCCTCGGATCCGAGCGCGCCGACGGCCTGGACCGGGAGGTGACGCAGAAGTGGTTCGGCGACCGCAGCTTCGTCGAGCGCTCCATCGTCACCCTCGCCTCCGACCGGGGCCTGCTCCTCATCGGCGACCCCGGCACCGGCAAGAGCTGGCTCGCCGAGCTCCTCTCGGCCGCGATCAGCCGCAACTCCACCCAGGTCGTCCAGGGCACCGCGGGCACCACCGAGGACCACATCAAGTACTCCTGGAACGTGTCCATGGTCATCGCCAAGGGCCAGTCCCGCGAGTCGATGATCCCCTCGCCGATCATGACCGCCATGGAGACCGGCACCATCGGCCGCTTCGAGGAACTCACCCGCTCCACCAGCGACGTCCAGGACGCGCTCATCTCGATCCTCTCCGAGAAGTACATCTCGGTCCCCGAACTCGACAGCGCCGACGGCGAGAACATCGTCTTCGCGAAGCCCGGCTTCTCGGTCATCGCCACCGCCAACAGCCGCGACCGGGGCGTCAACGACCTGTCCTCCGCGCTCAAGCGCCGGTTCAACTTCGTCCGCATCCCCGTCGTCACGAACAAGAAGAGCGAGGCGGAGATCGTCCGCTTCCGCACCGAGGAACTGCTGCGCCGGCACGCGATCGAGCTGGACGTGCCGCCGACCCTCCTCGACGTCCTCCTCCAGAGCTTCGCCGACCTGCGGGCCTCCGCCGCGGCGGCCGGCAGCGACGACGAGAAGCTGGAGTCCGCCCTCTCCACCGCCGAGCAGATCGGCGTACTGGAGGACGCGGTCCTGCACAGCGACTTCTTCGGCGAGCGCACCCTGACGGCCCGCGCCCTCGCCGCCTCGCTGGTCGGCACGCTCGCCCGCCGCGAGCCCGAGGACCTGGCCATCCTCAACAAGTACCTGCACGGTGTCGTCGAGCCGCGCGGCAAGGAGGAGGGCGGTTCCTGGCCCGAGTTCCTGGAGGGCGGCCGCGACGCGATCGCCAAGCTGTCATGACCGGGACCCCCGAGACCGAGACCGCCCCCGAGGCCACACCCCGGACCGAGGCCACACCCCGGACCGAGGCCGCACCCGCGACCGAGGCCGCCCCGCGGGGAACGGGTTTCGCCGCGCTGCGCGGTCAACTCCACGAGGCGGCGGCCGAGTTCGCCGGTGGCCGGGACGCCCTCGAAGGAATCCTGCTCGGCATGGTCGACGACGTCGACCGCGCCGCGGCCGAGCCGCTGGAGATCTTCCCCGTCTGCCACCACTCGCCCGCCTCCGCCCTCGCCATGGCCCGCCGACTGCGCGAGAAGCGGCCCAAGGTCGTGTACCTGGAACTGTGCGAGGACATGGCGCCGCTCCTCACCGAGCTGCGCAACTGCCGGCTGCCGGTCGCGGTGCAGGCCTTCGCGAGCGACATCGACGGCTTCCCGCCCGACTGGGCCCCGCTCTCCGTCGTCGCCCCCGTCACCGAGGCCTCCGCCGAGTACCAGGCCATCGCCTACGCCCTCGACACGCCCGGCGTGGAGCTGGTCCTCGTCGACCGCTCCTCCGACCACGTCTTCCAGTGGGACACCCGGCACGACCGGCCGGGGGAGCCGTCCACCGAACCCGCGGACCCGTCCGCCGAACCCGAGGCCGCCCTGCACGGCGAGGCCGTCGGCGTCGAGATCGGCGACCTGAGGCCCCGCTTCGCCGAGCTGGAGGAGCACCTGCTGCGCCACGGCAAGGTGCGGCACTGGTCGGAGTGGTGGCACCAGTACGTCGAGGTCCCGCTCGGCGACAGCGACCACGACACCTACCGCCAGGTCATGTTCCTCATCGGCAGCCTGTTCCGGCGGCTCGCCCCCGGCCGGGGGGACCGGGTCCGCGTCGACGAGGACCGCGAGCGCCACATGTGGACCCGGATGCGCGAGCACCTGGCCGCGACCGGCACCGATCCGGCGGACTGCCTCTACGTGTGCGGCGCCTTCCACGCGGCCAGCCGCGTCGAGGAGTTCGGCGTGCACGGCACCGGCGACTTCACCGTCTCCCCGCGCACCGCCACGACCTGGCAGTACGGACTCATCCCGTCCAGCCACGCGGCGATCGAGGCGCAGTTCGGCCTCGCCCCGGGCTCCGTGTCCATCGCGGCGACGGAGTGGGCCAAGAACCTCAAGCGCACCGAGGTCGAGCCGTACCGCCTCGAGGGGCAGGCCGGCGCCAGGAAGCCGCGCCCCGCGAGGACGGCGGCGAAGCCCGCCGCGCCCGCGCCCGGCCCCGTACCCCTGGAGGACCGGCTCTCCGGCTTCCTCCAGCAGCCCCCCGCCCTGCACACCCTGGACGAGGCCGAACTGCTCGGCTGGTCCGTGGACGTCGTCCGCGCCGCCCGCCGCAGCGGCTACCTCGCCTCCACCGCCGACGCGATCGCCGTCTTCGAGACGTCGATCCTGCTCGCCGCCCTCCGGGACCGGGCCAAGCCCACCCCGTACGACTTCCAGGACGCGGCGGTCACCTGCATCGAGAAGGACGCCGTCCCCGGCCGCCGGGACGTGCGCCGGCTCGTCGAGATCATGATGGGCGGCGACCGGATCGGCCAGGTCGGCTACGAGGCGCTGCCGCCGCTCGCCCGCGACGTCCACGACCGGCTGGCGCCGCTGGCACTGAACCTCCAGCAGCGCGGAGTACGCCGAGCCCTGCTCGACATGGCGTCCCGGCCGGAGCTCCGGGCCTGCTCGGACGTCTTGTGGATGCTGCGCCGCCTCCTCCCACCGGGCGCCGCACGCACGGTGATGGGGGAGCGGCGGCTCGGCGAGCGGTCGATCCAGGAGTCGTGGGACCTGTCGCTCGGCACCCACCAGCGGGCACTCATCGAACTCGGCTACGAGGGGGTCAGCC
Organism: Streptomyces sp. NPDC058664; assembly: GCF_042716635.1. Taxonomy (NCBI): domain Bacteria; kingdom Bacillati; phylum Actinomycetota; class Actinomycetes; order Kitasatosporales; family Streptomycetaceae; genus Streptomyces; species Streptomyces sp. NPDC058664. The sequence goes on from NZ_JBHXRW010000073.1 coordinate 23,011, forward strand.
TGGAGCAGGTGCTCGAACAGCGCCTGCGCCGCACCGCCTACGGGCCCAGGGCCACGACGGCGGAGGTCCTCGCGGCCGTCGAGGACGCGACGCTCCACCTCGGCGGCGGGCGCCTCGCCGACGAACTCGGCACGCGCGCCCTCGACGTCCTGGCGGCCGAACGCACCGTGGACGGGGCACCGGAGGTGCTGCGCCGGGTGCGGGGCCTCCTGGCGTACTACCGCACCGGCGAACCGGTGCTGCCCCCGTGGATCCGGTCCTTCGTCAGGACCGGGTACGCCCACTACTGCACGCTGCTCCCGACGGCGTTCCGCGACGAGGACGCGACCGTCGGGCAGGTGGCGGCGATGCTGGGCTTCCTGTTCGGCATGGAGGGCCTGGCCCTGTCGCTGGGCTGTGACAGGACGCAGCTGGAACTGGCGGTGGCGCAGTCGCACCCGGGGGACCAGGCGAAGACGGCACTGCTGTGGGCCGCGCGGGTCCAGCTCGGCACCCTCTCCCGCGACGAGCTGCGCGGGCGCTGCGACGAACTCCTCGCCAACCCCCTCGCGGTGCCCTCCTACCCGCGCTACCTCAGCGGTTTCGTGCACGCCCTCGAGCCGGTGCCGGGGCTCGCGGACGTGGTGGTGGAAGCCGTGTCGAACGCCTTCGGCCGACTGCCCGACGCCGTGCTGCTGCCGTGGCTGCCGACCCTCGTCACCACACTCCGGTCGAACGCGGCGGAGCTGGCGCCCCTGCTCATCCGCGAGGCGGGCCGCGTCTTCCCCGGGCGCCTCGCGGCCCTGGACGCCTGGGTCCCGCCGTGGCGCGTACCGACCGAGCGGCAGCCCGTCCCGTCGACCGCGGCGCCGCGCGGTGCGGCGCTGCTCCCGGCGTATCCGGAGACGTGCGACGCGCTGGCCGGAATCCTGGGCTCCACGGACCCGTGGGCCCCGGAGGACGGGCGGTCCGCCGGGCCGAGGGGTGCGGCGCTGCTCTTCACCCACCGGGCCGCCTGCGACGCGGTGGCGGACCTCCTCGGGAGACGCGACCCGTGGGAGCCGGCCGGTCCGACGGTCGGCTCCCCGGCCCTGACGGTCCGCCACCCGGCCACCGCCCACGCGGTGGCGGCGCTCCTGACGGGCCGGTGAGACGACACCGGCCGCCGGGCCGGGAGCGGCGCCGGCGGCCGGTGTGGGCAGGGGCCGGGACGAGGGTCAGTCGTCCAGGGCGTCGAGGACGGTGCCGAGGTCGACGAACTTGAAGTTGGTCGCCGGCCGGTCGCCGTCGCCCGGGGCGTCGTGGCCGTCCTGCACGACGAGGAGGCCGTTGGGGTACTTCGAGCCGAGGGGGGCGTTCAGGACCGCGGCGCCGTCGCACTCCTCGGAGCCGTCGAGGGTGCTGTTCACGGGGGCGACGCGGAAGCCGCCCTCGTACTCGTTGGCGTCCTCGAGCTCGCGGTCGTAGGCGGCGAAGGTGTTGTCGCCCTGGCTGGAGGCGAGGAGGTAGCCGTCACCGTCGGACTCGGTGAGCAGCGTCAGGCCCTCGACGTCGGCGCTGATCTTCGTGCCGCCGTAGCCGGGGTCGGCACCGGGCGTGCACTCCTCGGTCTCCTCGTCGTACACCCCGGGGACGCCGTACTCGCGGACCTTGTCGATCAGCTTCGGTGTGCCGGTGAGGTCGGCGCGCAGACGCCAGATGCCGATGTCCTCCTGGCCGGCGTAGAGGGTGCCGTCGGCCGGGTCGACGACCATGCCCTCGACCTGCGGCAGCTCGTCCGGCTCGGCGCACGGGGACCACGAGGTGCCGTCGGGCAGGCGGAACGAGGAGGGGAGGTCCAGGGTCCGGACCGTGCGGTAGGTGACCGTGCCGGTCGCCGTCGGGAGGAGTTCGAGCAGCGTGATGCTGGTCCGCTCGCGGCGGCTGACCAGGGCGAAGGACTTCCCGGTCGCCGGGTCGGTCCAGGTCGCGAGCCCGTAGGCGGTGCGCTGGTCGTTGATCTCGGCCTGGTCCTTCGAGAACACGGGCGGTGCGGCGGGGTCCGTGACGTCGGTCAGCGGTCCGCCGACGCGGTCGCGGTCGATGCGGTAGAACCGCAGCCGGTCGTGGCCGCGGTCGCTGGTGACGGCCAGGTCGGCCCGGCCGGAGGAGAGCCGCAGACCGTGGACGAGGTCCACGTTGTTGAAGCGGCCCGGGGCGTCGTCCTCACCGGCGGCGGGGGGCGCGGCTATCGACTGCACCGGACGCGCGTCCAGGTCGTAGACGCGCAGGCCGCCCTCCTTGGCGGTCGCGATCACGAGACTGCGGCCCGGGGCGGCGGCGTTGCGCCAGATGGCGGGGTCGTCCGCGTCGGCGTTGCCGCCCGCGTCGTCGTCGTGCAGGACCGGCGTCTCCGCACGGGGCGTCACGGCGGGCAGGTCGCTGCCGGAGGTGCGGTGGTGGGCCTGGGCCGGCACGGCGAGGGCCGCTGCCGCGAGTGCCGTGGCCATGACGAGCACGACTGACCGGGCGGTGGTGGGGCGAGTCACGCAACTCTCCTCTGCAGGGGGTGTTCGGTCCTGCGTGAGCGTGCTGCCCGTCCATGTCGGTACGGCGCCACCGGGTGACCGGGGGCCGGAAGTCCAGGTGTACGTGTGATGAACCGCCGCCCGGACCGCGACACGTGTCGCGGTCCGGGCGGCGGCGTGCCCGTCGGTACTCAGGCGGGGTTCTTCACGTTCGCCAGGTAGGTGGCGCCGCCGAGGCAGTCACGCACCTCGTAGCGGGGCGCGACGGACCCGGTCCAGCGGAGGAACCCGGTCGCTCCGGTCGCGGTCGGCATGTCGATGAAGCGGCACCCGTCGTACAGCAGCTTGCCCGCCGTCGTCGCCGTGGACCCGGTCGTCACCTGGTGCGAGCCCATCAGTCCGCAGTCCACGTAACGCACCATCGGACCGCGGGCACCGTTCGCGTCGAAGTCGTACACGTGGGTGACCGCGTTCGGCGCCCAGGACTTGAAGCTGAGGGCCGTGTCGTCGCACGACTCGAAGGTGATGTTCCCCTTGTACCAGCGGGAGTCGATCACCTTGTGGCCGACGCCGCGCAGCTCGAAGCGGATGCCCTGGGCGTACAGGCGGGTCACGGAGTCGGCGCGGGTGGTCGCGTCGGCGGTGAGCTGGAAGAACGTGCCGTTCGACGCGGCGTCGGTGAGGATGTAGGACCCGCCGACGAAGTTCATCGAGCCGCCCCGGTTGTTCTTCACGAACACACCCGACTGGTACTCCACCTTGCAGTCACGGAACCAGTAGTTGAGGAACTGGTCCTGCTGCGTCGCCGCCGGGGTCATCCCCATGACGAGGAAGGCGTCGGAGTAGGAGCCGCCGACCTGGCAGTGGTCCCAGCCCATCTCGCTGTTCAGGTTGGACGTCGTGGCCGGGCCGTCCAGACCGATGCCGCGCTTCCAGCTGCCGCGCCACTCGACGTCCGTGTACCAGGTGTCCTGGACGCCGTAGTCGGCCGAGGAGTAGGCGTAGTTGAAGCTCGACGTGGCGTTGGTGCTCGTGAAGGTGAGCCCGGACATCCGGATGTTCTTGTAGCGCTGGTAGTTCGTCCACAGTGTGGTGTCGTCGGCCGCCGGCGAGTACACGATCCGGGACAGCCGCTTGCCGTAGCCGGTGATCGACACGCCGTCGACGATGCCGCCGTTGCCCTCGCCGTCGACGTTCGGCAGCAGCGAGTCCGGCTGCGTCAGCAGATAGGTGCCGGGCGGGATGACCAGGACCTTCTTCGGGATCGCTCCCGAGATGGGACCGGGCTGGAACGAGGCCAGCACCTCGGCGGCGGCCGCGCGGAACGCGGCGTCGCTGGCGGTGGCGCCGGTCGGGTCGGCGCCCTTGCTGATGACGTCGACGCTGTACGGGTCGTCCCCGGAACCCGCCGCGTACGCCGGGCCGCTCCCCATCGCCACGGCTCCCACCGTCGCGCCGGCGCCGGCCGTGGCCAGGCCGCGCATGACGGAACGTCGATCCATGCCTCTGGTCATTCTGCCCCCAATGTAATGATCACGAGAAAGACGGAACATCGGACCATGTCGGAGACGTGAACGCAAGATCGTTTTTTCACCCGGCCGGTGCGGCGGTCGTCGCGCGCGTGACGGCGGCTCACCGGAGGAGGAGCGTCCGGGTGGGCATCGTCACTCCGACGCGACCGCGGCACCCTCGCGCCACGCGGTCTCCACGGCCGCCGGGATGTCGGTGACCGGGAACTGCGCGTGCCGCACGGTCCGTTCGCGGTCCAGCACGAGGACCGCCCGCTTCAGCCGGAGGGCCTGGCCCGCGCGGAACGTCGGCAGCCGCAGCGCCGCCGAGAGCCGGCTGTCCATGTCGGAGAGCAGCGGGAAGGGAATCCGCTCGGCCTCCGCGAACGCCCGCTGTTCGTCGGGACGTTGGGTGCTGACGCCGTGGACCGCGACGCCGGCCGCCGTGAACCGCTCGTACGCCTCCCGGAAGAGACGGTTCTCCAGGGTGCATCCCGTCGTGCCGGGAATGTCCGGCCAGTTGTCCGGCAGGGGACCGGGCCGGCCGGTCGCCGGGTAGCAGAAGAGGACGGTGGCGCCGGCCGCGCCGTCGACCGGGTCGAGCGCCGCGCCCGTGTGGGCGGGCAGCGTGAGCCGGGGCAGCCTGGTGCCGGGCAGGTCGTGGACCCGGTGGGCCTCGGCGCTCCGCTCGTCGGCGGAGGCGGTGAGGGACCCGTCACCGAGCAGCCAGCGGTCGGCCCAGTCCTGCATGGAGACCAGGACCGGGAGCAGCGCGCGACCGGCGTCGCTCAGCCGGTACTCGAACCTCACCGGTCCCTCCTGGTACGGGACCTTGTCGAGGACCCCGCTGTCGACGAGGTGGTTCAGCCGCTCGGTGAGGACCTTGCGGGAGATGTCCAGTTCGCGCTGGAGCTCGTCGAAGCGGTGCCGTCCGCGTGCGGTCTCGCGGACGAGGAGCAGGCTCCACCAGTCGCCGACGACGGCCGCGGCCTGCGCGATGGCGCAGTCGGCGTCGCGGTCGGGCACGGCTCGTGCCATGACGTGTCCTCCTCGTTCGGGTAGCCGGTCCATCTTGCGTCATCGAGTGAGTTCCCGATAGAAACTCACTCTAAGTTCCCATAGGAAACTCACTCGCGGGGTTCCTGTACGAGGGGGAGGGATCCGTTTCATGCCCACAGCCCGGGCAACCGCCTGGCGCACCTGGCAGATGACCCGCCGCGCCTATCCGTGGACGTACGCCGTCGGCACCGTCCTGCCCGCCGCGCTCACCATCGCACTCGCCTTCTTCGGCTTCCACGCCATCGGCGGCGGAGCCGTCGGCGCCGACTTCGCCGCCGGCAGCGGCACCACCGCCTACCTCGCCTACATCGTGGTCGGCACGACGGCCTTCCACTTCGCCGTCCGGCTGATCCTCTGGTCCGCCAAGGCACTCATCACCGAACAGCGCCAGGGCACGCTCGGCGCGCTGCTGATCGCCCCCGCCGGCCGCCTGCCCTACCTCCTCGGCTTCACCGCCTTCGCGGTGCTCAGCAGCATCCTCGAGTTCCTGACCCTCGGCCTGGTCGTCGCCGCCCTCGGCATCACCGTGCCGGTCTCCTCCGTGCCGGGCGCGCTGCTCGGCGGCCTCGCCCTGACCGGCGCCGTCTTCGCGCTCTCGGTCGGCCTCGGCGGACTGATGATCGCGGCGGGGGAGGCCCACATCTCACAGAACACCGTCTTCGTCGTGCTCGGCCTCGTCGGCGGCTTCACCTTCCCGCGCGACCACCTGCCCGAGCCGGTGCGCTGGTTCGCCGAACTGCTCCCCACCACCTCGGCGATGGACGTCGTGCACGGCAGCTTCACCGGTGGCCACTCCCTCCCGGAACTCCTCCCGAGGCTGGCCGTCAGCGCCGTCCTCAGCTGCGCCTACCTCCTCCTGGGACTGACCTGTCTGCCGCGGGCCGAAGCCCGTGCCGTCGAAAGGACCTACTGATGACCACGGCGATCGAAGTCCGCGGCCTGCGCAAGGACTTCCCCGTACGGGACAAGGGCCTCTTCGGCCCCCGCGCCCTCAAGCGCGCCGTCGACGGCCTCGACCTCGACATTCCGCGCGGCCGCGTCACCGGCCTCCTCGGCCTCAACGGCGCCGGCAAGACCACCACCATCAAGATCCTCGCCACGCTCCTGCGGCCCAGCGCCGGCACCGTGCGCGTCGACGGCCTGGACGCGGTCACCGATGCCCGCGCCGTACGCCGCCGCATCAACCTCATCGCCGGCGGCGAACGCATGGTCTACACCCGGATGACCGGCCGCGAGAACCTCTGGTACTTCGGCCAGCTCTACGACGTCCCGAAGGCCGAACTGCGCCGCAGGACCGGTGAACTCCTCGACCTCGTCGGCCTGACCGACGCCGCCGACACCATGGTCGAGCGGTACTCGCGCGGCATGACCCAGCGGCTCGCCATCGCCCGTGGCCTCGTCAACCGCCCCGACTACCTCCTTCTCGACGAACCGACCCTGGGGCTCGACGCCCCGATCGCCCGCGACCTGCGCCGCGTCGTCGCCGACCTGGCCGCCCACGACGGCACCGGAGTGCTGCTGACCTCGCACTACCTGGCCGAGGTCGAGGAACTCTGCGGCCATGTGTACGTGATCTCCGCCGGCCGCCACCTCGCCCAGGGCAGCCCGGCCGGACTGAAGGCCGCGACCGGCAGCCACCGTACGGTCCGCCTCACCGTCACCGACCCCACCGACCGCGTCCGGGCCGTCGCGGACGCCTTCGGAGCCACCCGCGAACCCCTCCCCGACGGTGCGGAACTGTTCACCCTGCGCCACCCCGACGACATGGCCGGTCCGCTGACGGCGGCGGTGGTCGGGGCCGGCGGATCCATCGGCGGCCTGGAGATCGCCGAGGCCACCCTGGAGGACGCGATCCTCACACTCGCCGAGACGGGCGAGGCGGCCCTCACGACGACCGTGGAGGCATCCCGCGCGGCGGGGGCCGGGGGCGACGTCCGGTGAACCACCTCCGCCACGCCCTGCGGGTCTTCGCCGCGGAAACGCTCAAGCAGCACCGGCGGCTCTTCGGCCAGCCGCTCGTCGTGTTCTCGATGCTGGTCTGGCCGATCCTCCAGCTGGCCACGACCTACCACACCCTGCGGCCCGTCGCCACGGCCTCCCGGGCCGCCGAGAACTGGCCGCTCGCCGCCGACCCCGAGCGCCTCCTCGCCTTCCTGGCCACGGGCACCCTCGCGTACGCCTTCTTCTTCTCCCTCGTCCAGAGCGCCTGGCACCTCTCCTTCGAACGGACCACCGGCACCCTGGAGCTGCTCTTCCTCTCCCCGGCGGGCCGCCTCACCCTGATGATCGCCAACGGAGCCGGCGCGCTCCTCCAGAACGCCTGGCTGCTCACCTGCTTCACCGTCGTGGCCCTGACCGGCTTCGGCACCCTGTCCGTCTCGGCCTGGTGGATGTACGGCGTCGTGCTCCTGGCCCTGCTGATCCCGGCGGTGGCGTGGGGCGCGTTCCTCAACAGCCTGCTGGTGTTCTCCCGGGACTCGGCCTTCCTGTACACGATCCTCGACGAGCCGCTCTGGTTCGTCTCGGGCGTCCGCCTCCCGCACTTCGCCCTGCCGGCCGCCGTCCAGGTCGTCGGCGCGGTCTTCCCGCTCACCGGCAGTCTGCTCGCGGTCCGCGGCGCGCTCCTCGAACACCGCACGGCGGGCGAACTCGCCCCGACCCTTCTCGGCCTGGGGGCGCTGAGCGCCCTGCTCCTCGTGGCGGCCGCGCTGATCCTGCGGGTGGGCGAGGCACGGGCCCGGCGTACGGGCGCCCTGAGCCTGGCCTGACGGGTCCGGCCCGCCGCCCCGGCGACCGGAGATTCGCCGGCCGGAGATCCGGCAGCCCGACGGCCGGTGGGGGAGGGCCGCCGGAAACGCGGACGACCCGTGGGCCTTGGTCCCGTCCGCTCGAGTTCGGACGGGAGCCGGCCGGATTACCGGCGGCCCACGGGTCGGGTGACTGCGTGGTTTTCGGCAGATGGCCTGCCGAGGTGCACAGAGTGCGACGGCAGGCCGTTAGCCCGCAGTCACCTCACGAATCCGAAAAGAAACCATTTCCCGGATCACCTCCTTTCAGCGTGTGCCCACAGCCTAGGAAAGCCCGGGACGGCGCTCAACCCATTTATTCGAGCTGTTTCCCGGGACGTGGCCGGCCGAGCTCCGCCGCCAGCAGGGCGGCCGCCTCGGCCACCAGCGCGTCGACGGGCGCCGCGTCCTCCTCGGACCGCGTCGTCATCACGGCGAGCAGGACCGGGCCGCCGCCCGGCGGCCAGGCGACACCGACGTCGTTGCTGCCGCCGTACCGGCCGCTCCCCGTCTTGTCCGCGAGGAGCCAGCCGGCGGGCAGCCCCTTCCGGAACCGCTCGTCGCTGGTGGTGTTGGCGAGCATCCAGCCGGTCAGCCGTTCCCGGTCCCGGCCCGGCAGGGCGTCGCCGAGCACGAGCCGCCCGTACGTCCGGCCGATGGCGCGGGGCGTGCTGGTGTCGGTCCTCCGCCAGGGCTCCGCCGAGTTCACCTCGGGCTCCCAGCGGTCGACCCGCGTCCTGCCGTCACCGATCGACCGGGCGAACCGCGTGACCGCGGTCGGGCCGCCGAGCTCGCGGAGCAGCAGGTTCGCCGCGGTGTTGTCGCTGTGGCGCAGGGCGGCGTCGCAGAGCTCGCCGACGGTCATCCCGTGGGCGAGGTTCCCGGGCAGTCCGGTCCTGGGGGACCAGCCCGACCGCTCGACGTACGCCTCGGCGTAGCGGATGCGCCGCGCCAGGAACGTGCCGTCGTGATCGAGGTCGCGCAGCACGGCCGCGACGGCGAGCGTCTTGAAGAGCGAGCACATCGGGAAACGCTCGTCCGCGCGGTACGCCACCGAGGTTCCCGACCGCACGTCGTGGGCGAACACGCCAAGCCGGGCGGAGTGCCGCCGCTCCAGCTCCCGCAGCCGCGCGACGAGGTCCTTCCCGCCGGGAGAGGAGGCGTACGCCGAGCCGCCGAGCGGTGACGCGGAGGCGAGAGCGGCACCGGCGCCGAGCGCGAGAGCGGTGCGACGGGACGGGGTGAGACCGGAGTCGGACACCATGATTCCCTTTCCGGAGTGGTGATCACCGCACAGGGAAACACGCCCGGAGGACTCCGGAGGCCGCGACACCGCCTACGCGCACGTCCCCTGTCCACCGAACGGCCAGGACTCGATGTCCTGGTACCGGATGGGGCCGGGGCCCCGGCCGAAATCACTGCCGACGAGGTGGAGGCGTTCGGCCCGCCACCGACGGCCGGTGAAGCCGGCGAGGCCGGCGGCGACGTCCGGCACGCAGGCCGGATCGTCGCGGCGGGCACGGCCCAGCGTCAGGTGGGGGCGCAGCGGCCGCTCCTCGAAGGGGACACCACACTCCCTGACCACCGTACGGACGTCGGCGGCGAGCCGGTGCAGTCCCTCCAGGTCACCGTCGACACCGCTCCACAGCACCCGCCCGTCGAAGTGCCCGCCGCCGCGCAGGGCCAGTTCGACCGGCCGGCGCGAAGCCGCGAGGTCCGCGAGCGGCGGACGCAGGAGCGGAACGGTCCCGACCGGGAGCTCACCGAGGAACGCCAGCGTGATGTGCCAGTCCTCGACGCGGTTCCACCGCATCCGGGGGTACGTCTCGTACGCGGCGCGCAGTTCCCGCTCGAGCTCCTCCTTCGCCTCGTCGGGCGGGGCGAGGGCGATGAAGACGCGCACGGTCGCGGCCCGGTCCCGGTCGTTCCCACCGGGCTTCGTCCCCTGTCCGCGTGCCTGCGTCATCGTCCGTTCCCCGCTCGCCGTACGTCCGGCGTCCCTCGATCCGCGTCCTACGGCCCGTGTCCCACCGGACCCGATGTCGCCTCCCGGCTCCGCGGGTGTCCGGCGACGGCGGCCGTGCCGAGGCGAGGGTACGTGGTGGGGGGGGCGGGGCCCCCGCGCCGGGCCGGGGGCGGGCCCCCCCCGCCGCCGCCCGCGCCGCCCGGGCGGGTCGTCCAGGGGCCGCCCGGGGACCCGGGG
>NZ_JBHXRW010000074.1:0-32713 GCF_042716635.1 Streptomyces sp. NPDC058664
GCTTCAACGTCTTCCTGCGCCTGTACTGGCCCCGAAAGCCCGCCCTCACCGGCGACTGGACCCCACCCGCACTGCGCCGCACCAGCTGAACCCCGCGGGCCCCGGTACCTCCCCGAAAGGTTCCTTGTCGAGCGCCATCGAGCCGAACGAGAGGGATCGCAACTGGGGCCCGCTTGCTTCAGGCGACCAGCTCGTAGATGCTCCCGGCCGTCAACCACAGGCCGACGAGGAGGGAGAGCGTGACGATCAGCTGCTCCTGGTGCCGGCCCAGCCAGTCCCGCAGGGCGTTCAATCGGGCTTCCGCGGCCGCAGGTGCCCAGACCGCGTACATCTCCATCACGATGAGGCTGAGGGTGGCCAGCAGGCAGTAACCGGTCAGCGCGATCCAGTCGCCGGCGGTGGAGAGGTGAGCCTTAAGGGCCGTCGCGGCACCGGCGCCGACCAGTCCCCAGGGCTGCAGCAGCCACGCCAGACCGGCTGCCGTGCCCCAGGAGGCGTTGTCGATCCGGGAGGTCCAGCGCGGTGGGCCGTGCGGGCGGGGCGGCCGGTGCCGCCGGTACGCCCCGTACAGCACCAGCGCCAGACCGATGGCGAGCTTCGCGGCGAGCGCGGCGGTCGAGGGCGCGCTGTGACGGGCCGGGGGCTGACCGCCGGTCAGCAGCACCACGACGGCGATCACGACGATCAGGTTGGCCAGCCACGACAACAGGAACGCCAGCCCCTGACGGACGCCGCGCCGCGAGGAGAGCAGCAGGATGAAGGCACTGTTGTGCAAGGGCCCCAGGGTGATGGCCGTACCGATCACCATCAGGTCGAGGACCATCTGACCAGTCGCTCCTGGGCGTCAGAGCCGTCCGCCACCCATGGACTGGGGGCCGGCCCGGCAGAGGGACGCGGCGCCGCCACGGTGCCGCATCCCGACTGTGCAGACGGCGGCTCGTCCGGTCAAGCAGGCCACGCCCATGAAGCCCTGCCGGTCCGTTCGGGACGTACATCGCCGGCTTACGCCTGCCTCGGCTTCGACGAGGCCCGGGCTACGGCGCGGTTTCGGTGATGAGGACGGCAGCGGTTGTCGGGACCCGGACGCCGCTCGTGGCCGCGGTGGTCACGGCGTCCCGGACGGCCCGGGCGACTTCCAGGGGATGGCGGCCGGGTGCGACCGCGAGCTGGACCTGAACGTGTCGGGCGGGCGGATCGTCCTGGTGCGTCACCCTGACGGGGTGGCCGCCCAGTGGGGCGGTGAGGCGGGCGACGCCCGGCACGGCCGAGGCGACGTCGGCCAGCTCTCCGATCGGCCCCCGCAGGGGTTCTGTTTTGGTCGCGGGGGCCGAGCTTCGCGTGGGTGCTTCTTGGGCAGGGGGCGTCATGACGTTCTCGGTGGTCTGCGATCCTCCGTCTGCCTCCGGGCCCTCGTGGAGATCCGTGACGCGCAGATCGACGGTCACAGTGCTCAGGCCGAGTTCTTCGTCGGCCGCCTTGAACAGGATCGTCCTCAACTGTTCGGCGGCTTGAGATACGGGCAGTGTCACGGACCCGGTGAAGGCCGCCTCGATGCTGAGCGGGCCGGGCGGGAGCGCGCCGGCAGGCGGGCGAACGGCCGGTTCGAGCACGGGTGCGTGCGGGGCCGGTCCGATGCGCATGCTCTCCAGCCGAATGCCGGGAGCCTTGGCGGCCTTGCGCCAGAGAGCCCGGACGGCCGCCTGTTCGGTGATCCACGTGCCGTCGTCCGGCCCTCCGAGAGGCAGCAGTCGCCCCAGGCCGAGCCGACCACGCACTGACTGCATCAACGCCTCGGTCTTCACCTCTTCCATCCTCTCCCTCGCCTCACGACAACCGGATAAAACAGCCTATAGCGAATATAATTCGAATAAGGGGTGCATGGCTGACTTCTCGAGGCAGGAGTGCCTGATGACTGAGCACACCGGCGCAAAGTATGGCGGCGCGCCCGGTTCTCGCGGCCGGACATCCATCGCCGATGTGGTGGTGGAGAAGATCGCCGGGATGGCGGCACGGGACGTGCGCGGCGTCCACGCCCTGGGCAGCGGGTTCGCGCGCTCGATGGGGTCCATGCGGGAGCGGATGCCCGGCGCCGGTAGTGGCAAGTCCGTCACCCGCGGGGTCAGTGTCGAGGTCGGAGAGGTGCAGACGGCCATCGATCTGGAGCTCGTCGTCGACTACGGCGTCTCGATCACGGACGTGGCCGGGGCGGTGCGGGAGAACGTGATCTCCGCGGTGGAGCGGATGGCGGGTCGGGAAGTCGTGGAAGTCAACATCATGGTCGGTGACGTGAAGCTGCCCGACGACGAGGAGGACGACGAGGGCGAGGGGCAGGAGCGGCAGCGGCTCCAGTAGCCGGACGGAGTCGGCTACCAGGTGAAGGAGCGTGTGATGAGCAGATCCGTGGTGGGTTTGGCTGCCGGAATGGCGCTGGGTTTCGCCGCGTACTTCGGTGGCTTCTGGGCCTTCTTGCTGGTGCTGGTGCTGGGTGTCGTCGGACTCGTCGTCGGGCGTTTGACGGAAGGCGATCTCGAACCCGGTGACTTCGTACGCCGCCGGGACGATCAGGAACGTATTCGTGACGACCAGCGCCGGGCACGGAGAGACTGGCGGCAGTGACCAGGCAAGCCGACAGGCGCCCGGCCGTGCCCTGCCGGGAGCGGGGTGGGACCTCGGTCGCCGACCGGGTCGTCGCGAAGATCGCTGCCCAGGTGGCGCGCGAGGCGCTGAGTCGTTTCACCGAGCCGACCGGCCGAGTGCCCCCTGGCCGCCGCACACCGCACGTGACGGCGGTGGTGCGGGGGGCAGCGGAACGGAACGGCTCGGAGAGGGCAGGCGGTCCTGCCGGGAGCCGACCGGTGCTCGGGCAGGTGCGGATGCGCATCGCCGTGGAACTGGGCTATCCGTCGGACATCGGGGCGCAGTGCGCGGCGGTGCGCCGCGAGGTCACCGAACGCGTCACGGCATGGGCCGGTGTGGAGGTGTCCGACCTGGTGGTGGCCATCGAGAGGCTGCACCCGGCCCACCGGCGGACGGAAGGGGAGAGGGTGAGATGAGCGCGCACACCGGGCGGCAGCGGCCCGGCGACAGCGACCTTCCCTCGGATCCCGCGAAGACGGATTCCTCCGCAGGGCACCCGGACACCGACGCGACACCGGCAGAGCGGGAACCGGTGGGATCGCCGCGTCGTTTCTGGTCCGCGCGGCGGGTCCCCGCGGTCATCGTGGCGCTGCTGTCCCTCGCAGCCGTTGGGCTGCTCCTGTACGACGTGGTCTCGGTGCGGGCGGGCCGGCCCGGGATGGGCTGGCGACGCCGGCTCGCGGGTGAACTGGCCGCACGGCCGCTGGACGACGTCTGGATCACCGTCGGGGCCGCGGTGTCGATGGTCCTCGGTCTGTGTCTCGTCGTGCTGGCGGTGACACCAGGGCTGCGCAGACTGCTTCCCATGCGGCAGCCCACCGGCCCCCGAGGAACAGGCGAAGTCCGCGCCGGTCTCGACCGCCGGGCGGTCGCCCTGATCCTGCGTGACCGGGCCGTACGGGTGTCCGGTGTCGAGTCGGCTCGGGTCGATGTCGGTCGCCGAAAGATCAAGGCCCGGGCGCAGGCGCATTTCCGCGATCTCGACGAGGTCCGTGCCGACCTCGATACCGCGCTGGGCGAAGCCGTGGCGGCCCTGGGTCTCGCCCGGCGCCCCACGCTGACCGTCCACGTCCGACGCCCGAAGAAAGGCTGACGCTGATCCCGATGATCAAGACAGTGAACCGGGTGCTGCTGGGGCTGCTCGGCCTCGGACTGTTCGCACTGGGCGGCGGCGTCCTCCTGGGCGGTCTCGATCTGCAACGCCGATGGGGTTTCGACGTGCCGGGCTGGTGGCCCTTCCGCGGCCCGGCCGATGTCGTCCTGGGCGACGAAGGACGCCTACGGTGGCGGGCGGAGGGCTGGTGGTGGCCGACCGTCATCACGGTGCTCGCCGCGCTGCTGGTGCTGCTGCTGTGGTGGCTCTGGACACTGCTGCGCAAAGACCGGCTGCACCAGGTCCTCGTCGACAGCCAGGACGGTACGGCAGCCCGACTCGACGGCCGCGCCCTGGAGGACGTGATCGAGAAGGACGCGCAAGCCCTGGACGGAGTCGCACGGGCACGGGTGCGCCTGAGGGGTCGGCGCACCGCCCCGGTCGCACGTATGCGCGTGTGGCTGGAGCCTCACGCGGAACCGGAGTGGATCCTGGACCGGCTCGACCGGGACACGCTCGCACGCGCACGGGACTCGGCCGGCCTCGACCGCCTCCCGACGGAGGCCCGCCTCCGGGAAGTCCGCCACCGCGCCCATCGGGTCGACTGAGCATGCCCGCGGTATCCAGGGACGGAAATCCCACCCTCCGGCTCCCGGCCGCGACGGCCGTCACATCGCACCCGATCGGCTTGCCGATCATGCGGCTTCTGTCCATGCCCGCCGGAAGGACAGGAGCCTGACAGCCCGACAGGCCACCTCGGCGGGTTGCCTCTACTCTGGAGGTGAGGTACCTGCGAGGCCGGAGGTCACCATGATCATTCTCGGGGTCATCCTCCTCGTCATCGGATTCGTGGCCGGCATTTCCATCCTGTGGACGATCGGGATCGTCCTGGTCGTGATCGGAGCCGTCCTGTGGATCCTCGGGGCGATGGGGCGCGAGGTCGGCGGACGCCGTCATTACTGGTAGACGGCTCGGCCCCGAACCGACGCAGCCCTCGTGGTCGAGTCTTCGCCGGGCCGCCCTGCCGCAGGGAGGCGTAGCGCGATGTTCCTCTTTCCGATTCTGCTCGTCAGCGCCATCGCTCTGATTGTCATCGGCGCTGTCGTGGACGGAATGCTGTACCTGCTCTCCACCGGAGTGCTGCTTCTCGTCGTCGCCGTGCTGTACCTGCTGGCGCGCTCGATACTGCGCTCGCGTCGAGGCAGGCCCACCGCGTTCTGACGGTGGGGGCCGGCCCGCCACGTTCCGTGGGGGTGGGCTCCCGGCCCTCGCGCGGTCCTCCGGACGGCCGGCGAGTGGGTGGGTCGGCCCGCGCCTCGGCCGCTCAGTGAGCGGCAAGGAAGATGGCGATGTAGTGGGCGGTGAAGGCTGCCACTGTCAGCGCGTGGAAGACCTCGTGGAAGCCGAACCAGCGGGGTGAGGGGTTGGGGCGCCGGAAGGCGTAGACGACCGCGCCCGAGCTGTAGAGAAGCCCGCCGATCACGATCAGGGAGACCACGGCCACCCCGCCGCTGTGCAGGAAGTCGGGCAGGTACCGCACGGGCGCCCAGCCCAGAGCCAGGTAACAGGGGGTGTACAACCAGCGGGGAGCTCCGACCCACAGGACACGGAAGGCGATGCCGACCAGCGCGCCCGTCCACACGATCCACAGCAGGACGGACCACTGGTCCGGGGGGAGCAGGAGCACCGCGAGCGGCGTACACGTGCCGGCGATGATCAGGAAGATGTTGGCGTGGTCGAGGCGGCGCAGAACGGCCTCACCGAGTGGCCCCCAGGTGCCGAGGTGGTAGACGGCGCTGGTCCCGAACAGCAGCCAGGCCGTGACGGAGTACACGGTGCAGGCCAGCACGGCCTGCGGCGTCCCTGCCAGGCAGATGAGGACGATGCCCGCTGCCAGCGACGCGGGGACCATGCCGGCGTGAAGCCGGCCGCGCAGCCTCGGCTTGATCGGGTCCACCAGATCGGCTGCCCGCTCGACCAGGTCGGACACCGGGCGGGAGTCCCCGGCGGCCCCGTCTCGTCGCGATCCCGAAGAAGAGCCGGTCGAGTCGCGTCCCTTGACCGTCGGTGGGTGAGAAATGCCGCGGGCTTCGGCGTCTTCTCGGGGCACTGCTTCCCCTCCCGGATCGGACTGCTGGGCATCACGGGCAACCATGCGCACATGCTAGGAACCCGACCGTAACGGGAGCACCGGAGGTCCGCCTCATCGCGCATGGCCGGTTCAGGCACCTCACGATTCCGGCCCCGGCTGCCTGCCGACGGCTGGGACCGTGGAGGTTGCGGATTTGGCGGGCCACCGAGCGCTGTCGGTGGTGCGTGGGTCATCGGCACTCACGGAACCGGCGAGGGGGCGCGCGTCGCCACCCAGGATGTTCCCGACGGGTCCGCGGGCGAGCGAAGCCGGCCACGTATCCGTCGCCCCGCAGGATGGTTTCGCGGACACTTGTAAAGCCCTACCGTGGAAGACAGGGAACAGACCCGGGGGTGGTGTCATGCCGGTCGGCCCGGAGCCCCGAACCCGGCCGCCACATCGGCCGGCGTGGCATCGCGGTCCGCAAACAGCGGACGCGCCGGGGACCCCGTCGGACACCGGCTCTGACCCGCGACGCCCATCCCGACCGAGGGTGCGTTGTTCAGCGAGGTCCGGCCCATGGAGGTGCCAGACATGGAGCGCAGTCAGGACAGTGCGGCTCAGCCCAAGTCGCGGGGGCGGCGTGTGGCCGACAGCCGTGCGGTGGAGGTCGCGTCCAGGGTCGGGCTCTGTGCCCGGGGAGTGATCTACGTGCTGGTGGGGATTCTGGCCGTGCGGATCGGCCTCGGCAGCGACAGCGGCCAGGAAGCCGACCGGTCCGGCGCGGTGGGGACCCTCGGCGAGCAGCCGTTCGGACGGGCTCTGCTGTGGGCGCTGGTGGTGGGGCTGGCGGCGATGGCGCTGTGGCGGCTGGCCGAGGCGGCGTTCGGACAGACGGTGGAGGGCGGCGAGAAGTGGAGCCGGCGTCTGGGCTCCTTGGGGATGGCGGTGTTCTACACGGTGATCTGTATCGGCGTGATGCAGACGGCGCTGGTCGGTGGATCCGCCGGGGGCCGCCCCGGTGACGAGACGTCGAAGGAGTACACCGCCAGGGTGCTGGACTGGCCGGGCGGCCGGGTGATCGTCGGCGTGTTCGGGGCCGTCCTGATCGGCGTGGGCGCGGTGATCCTGGTGCGCAGCCTGATGCGGAAGTTCGAGAAGAACCTCCGGACGGAAGAGATGCGCCCGGCGACGCGGCGGGTCGTCGCAGTACTGGGCATCGTCGGCGGCGTGGCGTGCGGCGTGGTCGCGGCGGGGGCCGGCCTGTCCGTCCTGCTGGCCGCCGCGCGGTACGACCCCAACCAGGCCAAGGGTCTGGACGAGACGTTGCGCTCGTTCGCCGCCACGCCCGCAGGGCCTGCCCTGCTGATCGCCGCCGCTGTGGGCCTCCTGCTGTTCGGCCTGTACTCGTTCTGCGAAGCCCGCTGGCGCAAGGCCGCCGAGCACGGGACTCCGGCGGAACAGCCGACCGGGGCCGCGGGCCCGGGGACACGCCCCGGTGCGCCCTGACAAGGGGAACTCGTCCGGCGGCGTGGGCCGTTCGTCTCGGTGCGGGCGGTTGCGCCGCACCTCCCGACGTGTGCGGGCCGGACGCCGATGGTTCCAGGAGAGCGATCTCGACCTGTGGCAGCGTTCGCTGGGCTTCGCGGCGCTCGGCTTCCGGACCCTGGTGCCCCTGCTGATCGTCGTGTCCGCGGCGGATCCGACGAGCGGGGCGGGGGTTCGCGCAGTGGCTCGGAGACGGCCTCGGCGTCTCGGAGGCCGCCAGGGGGACATCGAGCGGTTGTTCGCTCTGCCGGGCCAGACGTTGCGGACCATGACGGCGTTCGGCCTCGCGGTGCTCGCCGTTTTCGAGGTGTCGTTCGGCGCGACGGTGCAGAGCGGCTACAAGGAGGTGCGGGATCTGCCCCCGGCCCGCTGGTGGGCCAGGTGGTGGCATCCCCGACGCACCGCGGGATCACACACCCGGCACCTCAGACGGACCCTGTCGCCGGGGTCGGGCGCCGCGGGCGGTCGCACCGCCACAGCCCGCGGCGGCCGGTTCGTTCAGGAGCCGGGAACGGAGTCCTTGAAGGCCGTCCCGGATGCGCGGAAGCCGGTGACCTTCGCCGCCACTTGGGCAGGGGTGAGGACCTGGTCCTTCACGTGGAGCAGGTAGTCGACCTGCTCCTCGTAGGCGCGGGGGGTCGTGGAGGTCTGGCCGGCGAGGTCGATCAGCCACTGGTTGAAGTGGATCGCCATGGGCCGCTCGGGCAGGTAGCGGGCGTCGTGCCGGGCGAACTGCTTGCCGTCGATGGAGTAGACGAGCGCCGTGTCGTCGATCGTCAGGACGGGGTCGTGCCAGCCGGCGTGGCTCGTGCGGGTCTCGGTGTGCTGGTTGACGACCTCCCAGGGGTCGGGGCGGAAGGTCTCCCAGGAGGTGGTGCAGAGGACGTTCGCCGTCTCGCCCCAGCCACCGTTGGGGAGGTACTCGAAGTCGTACTCGGCGTAGTCGTCCGCCATGGGTGCGGTGAGGTCGTTGATGGTGAAGAAGCTCTGGACCAGGTGGTCGCCGTCCGGGCCGCTGGTCGGGGTGTCCGTGAAGCGCACGCGGGCGGCGTAGGTGCCGTTCTTGAACTTCCGTGCCGCGGTGTGTACTTCGGTCTGCCGGGTCGAGGTGCCGGTGCCCGCGGTCGACGTGCGCAGCGTCATGACGGAGTTCGTGCCGTCTTTGGCGAAGGTGACGTTCTCGGGTGCCCAGGTCGCGTCGCCGACGCCGGGGCCGCCACCGCCGGAGCGGATGGTCCAGCCGTGCGCGGTGATCGCCGGATCGGTGTGGCCGGTGTAGTCGAAGTCGTCGAAGAGGACGCTTTGTTCGGCCGGGGGAGTGGTCGGAGCCGTGGGGGACGGGGTGGTCGGCGTTGCCTCGTTGCCGGCGGGGGCGGTGCCCCAGACCTGAACGCCGCCGATGGTGGCGGTGACCTTGGTCCAGTTCCCGTACGTGGTCTGCGCGGGCCCGAAGGAGTAGTCGTCGGACTGGTCGAGCGGCTGCCAGTCGGAGCGGTGGAAGCGTAGCTGTACGTCCCCGGTGTCGGCGCCCGGTGCCAGGGAGCCGGCCCCTGCCGTGAACCCGACCTCCAGGTACCGGTCCGCCGTGGCGGTGGGGTTGGCCGGCATGCCGAACGTACCTGTCAGGTGCGCGCAGCCCTTGACTGCCCAGTCGCAGGCGTAGCTGTACGAGGCGCCGGGGTCGGCCTTGAAGTAGTAGCGCAGCTTGAGCTGGCCCAACGGGACGCTTGTCGTCCCGGTGTTGGCCACGGTGAACCGGGGCGCCGCCTGATCGCTGCCCACGCCGCCGTGCCGGTACCGGACGGCGATGCTCTGTCTGGCTCCGCTCCCTTCCCGACATCCGCGGCCTCGAAGCCCGCCTCACCAGCGCACTGCCTCAGCTGAAGGTGCTCGACCAGGCGGTCTCCCTGCGCTTCGTGAAGCGCAGGGGCCGCATCCTCGACCTGGCGGGCCGCAGCGTGAGCACCGTCCCCATGGACATCTGGTCCGAGCCTTCCTGAAGAGTCGGGTCAGGCGTGTGCGCGGTAGAACTCGCGGACGGCCCGGTTGAAGAGCTCCGGCTCCTCGAGGTTGCTGACGTGGCCCGTGCCAGGGAGCACGACGAGCATGGCGTCCGCGATCGCCTCCTGGAAGGCGTGGGCGACGCTCAGCGGCGACCTCGCGTCGAGCTCGCCCCAGACGAGCAGGGTGGGAACCGCGATCTCGGGCAGCAGGTCACGCTGGTCGGCCTCGGCCATGACGAAGAGCTGCGTCCCGAGGCTGTGCGGACGCACGTCGTCCGCCATCGCCGTGAGCAGCGGGACGAACTCGGCGGGCGGATCCCCGGCGAACAGCCCCGGCAGCGTCGGGTCGAAGTGCTCCGGGGGCGCCGCGAGCATCCGCCGTACGCCGTCGACGCGGGCCCGTACCTCCTCCGGCGGCAGCGAGCCCTTCCAGCCGGCGTAGGTGTCGGCCAGGACCAGTGTCCTGACCCGCTCCGGATGGCGACGACAGAGCTCGAGTACGACGGTCCCGCCCCAGGAGAGACCTGCGACGTGGGCGGGGCCGAGCCGCAGGTCGTCGATCACCGCCGCGAGGCACCGGGCGTAGTCCGCGAGGCCGAAACCGGAGGGCACGTCCGAGGAGCGGCCGGCGCCGGGCTCGTCCCAGGCGACCACCGTGAACTCGTCGGCCAGGCCCGCGAGCTGCGGCTGCCACATGCGACCGTCGAGACCCGCACCGTGCACGAAGACCAGGGGCGGTCCTTGTCCCACCCGTTCGTAGGCGATCTCGAACCCGTTCACCCGCACCGTAGCCATACCACCACGCTACGCGCGGCCGTCGGACGTGTCGTGGCTCCCGCTCCGGTCATCTCGGGAAGCGGCTCCCGCTCCGGAAGCGGACGGGAGCGTCCGCTCTGACCTGGGCTATTCGGCGAGAGTCGCCTGCCGTCGGCTGTCGAGTACCTGCTGGACGCGGGCCACATCGGTGGCGTAGGTGCCGTAGAGCAAGGTGAGGAAGACGCCATTGACGAGCACCAGGCCGACAAGAACCCACAGGAACACCGCGCGCGGTCCGAAGGCGTCGCCGAGGAAGCCGGCTCCGAGGCTGAACGCGGCGATGGCGACGGCCTCGAAGACGCTGAGGTAGATGGCGAAGGTCGCGCCGCGGAGTTCGGGAAGCGTCACGGCCATGATCATGGGCCGGTTGACCACCGGGTTGACGCCCTGGACGAGGCCCATGAGGGCGAAGAAGACAGCGAACACGCCGATCCCGCCCCAGTCGAGCCGGGTACCGAAGAAGGCCACGGTCGCGAAGGCGAACCGAGCGGTCTGGAGAATGACCACGAGGCCGTGGTGCGGGTTGCGGCGGACGGCCCAGTCGGCGAGGAAGCCGCCGAGCACGGTGCCGGTGAAGAAACCGATGCCCATGGGGAAGAGGACGACGGAGGCGACCTGGGTGCTGAATCCGTAGGCGTCCACCAGGAAGATCACACCGAACATCGTGGCGAGAAGTTGCCCCGACAGGAGTCGGGAGACGAGCAGGACCACCAGGCTCGGGATCCGGAAGAGCGCGGTCACCTGCTTCATGGTGACCTTGGTATGGGCCTCGCGGGTCCGTCGGTCGAGGCCGGCGAGCTGGTGCTCGGACGCGCCTCCGCCCGGGACGCGCATCCAGATCAACAGGGCGACGCCGCACAGGACGTTGACGGCGCCGATGCCCCACAGGCCCCAGCGCCAGCCGTCGTCGAACGCGGCGAGCTGTCCCTTCAGGGTGGCGAAGAGGGAGGCGGCGAGGTTGATGACGTCGTACAGCATGCCGACGGCGCGTCCCCGGGACTCGCTGTCGAAGAGATCCCCCAGGATTTCCGTGGTGAGAGGTCCGGAGGCCGCGTACCCGGCGGCGAGGATGGTGATCAGGACGAGGAGCTGGGTGAAGTTCTGGGCGAAGCCGGCTGCCCGGGCTCACCGGATTCGCACTCCACCTGCGCCGAGACCTCGACGCCGTAACCGCCGGCCTCACTCTGGACTGGAGCTCGGGCAGCATCGAGGGTGCCGGCTCGCCACTCGCCGCGTCCCGGACCAGAGTTCGGTCGTCCAGATTCCGACAGGATGGTCACTCGGAGGCAGTCACAACTGAGGCTGTGACTCGCGAAGCCTCTCGTCAGCCTGCTCATCCCAGTGGAAACGGCCCTCGGCATCAGGCCACGCGACTTGCAGCACGGGCAGAGGCGGCCGCGGGATCAGGTAGGCCCGGATCAGGGTGATCTGGGTGCTACCAGGGACTATGGACGCAGATGGTCTTGCCGCCGGCGGGGGTGGGTTCGATGTGGACGCGGGTGGTGAGGTGCTTGATCAGCAGCCATCCCCAACCGCCGGTTCCGTCCGTGTGGGGCCGACGGGGCTGGGGCGGGTGGGGGCTGGTGTCCGTGACACAGATTTCGAGGTGATCCCTGTGCAGTTCCAGGTGCAGGGTGCAGGGTCCGTCGGTGTGCCGGATCGCGTTGGTGATGAGTTCGGCCACGACCAGGAGAGCGCCGTCGGCGTTCTCGGGCTGCGCAGGGGGCCTGACCTGGGTGGCGTGGTGGAGGAAGTCGCGGGTGGCGTCGCGTGCTGCTGTTGCGGAGTGGCCGGTGCGGGGCACAGGCTGGTTGAGGACGGTTGTGCCCATTGCGCCTTCTTCCGCTGGTGGACCTGTATGGCGCCTGCCCCTTTACGGCCCGCTTGCCACCTTATGCGGCAAAAAACCTCGTTCCGCCGCCATGCCGTGGTTTGTGCGCGAGCGTGCTGGGTCGACGGTGACGGCGGCCGTTCGGCGCGGCCGGTGTGGCGGAGCGTCCGGAGGAGGGCGAGGGTGGCTGCTGTGCCGGCACCGGCGCCTGCACATTTCCTCGTTCTCACCAGGAGCCCCATGCCCGAACGCAACACCGTCCTGCGCAGCATGCATGATGTGGGCCTGGCCACGTGGTTCGGCGGGTCGCTGATGGGCGCGGTCGGCCTCAACGGCGCGGCCAAAGGCCACAGCGACAGCTGGCGCGACAACGCTCGGATCGCCAGCGTCGGCTGGGCGAAGTGGGCTCCCGTCAATGCCGCGGCGATCGGCGCCCATCTCGTCGGCACCAGCGGACTGCTCGCCGTGAACGCTTCCCGGGTCGCGACCCAACAGGGGGTAGCCGCCTCCACCTTGGCCAAGACCGTCCTGACCGGCGCCGCCCTGGCCGCCACGGCCTATGCCCGGATGCTGGGCAAGAAGATCGAGCTCGCCTCGTCGACGGACCCGGAGGACGCCGAGGAGGCGGCCGGCTCCTTCGACGCCGGCAAGGCGGAACGGCACCTGTCCTACGCGCAGTGGCTGGTACCGGCGGTGACCGGCGGCCTGCTGATCCTGGGCGCCCTGCACGGAGAGCAGCAGCGCCCGGCCGAACAGGCGCGGGGCACGTGGCAGCGTGCGCGCGACCTGTCGCCGCACATGCCGTCGGGTGACCACTGGTACCGGTACCACGAGGGCGCCTGAGGGCGGCTCCGCTGCGTCGCCTCCCTCTACGCTGTAGTCATCGTCCGGGAGCCGATGGTCCTGTGCTTGACGGCTGTGAGGCGTCGGTGAGATTGGCGCCGTGGGCGGCGTCGCGCTCGGAGTTGGCGACGCCGTGCCAGTCCAGGCACATGACGGTCGCGTCGTCGTCGAGGTGGCCGTGGCCGGCGTCGACGATCGCTTTGATGAGGGTGCGGGCGGCTTCGCGGGGGTGCAGGGCGCGGCTGCGGATGATCAGGTCCGACAGGTCGAGGTTCTCGGCGCTGCGCTCGAGCATGCCGTCGGTCAGCATGACCAGTCGGTCACCCGGGCGGAGGTCCAGCGTCTGCACGCGGTAGGTGTTGGCCTGCGATGTCCGGGCTCTGAGACCGAAGGGGAGATCGACTTTCGGGACGATCTCCTGGACTTCTCCGTCGCGCATCCGCAACGGCCAGGGATGCCCGGCGTTGACGAACTCCGTCTCGCCGTCGATCAGGCTGATGCGTAGCAGTTGGCCGGTGACGTAGCCACTGCGGCCGTGATCGCACATGGCCCGGTCGGCCTGGCGGGCCTGTTCCGCGAGGTCGGCACCCGCCCGCCGGGCCCGCCGTAGGGCGCCCACCACCAGGGTGGCCAGCAGCGCGGCGTCGACGTCGTGGCCCATGGCGTCGGTCACGGAGAGCTGGACCGTATCCCGGTCGATCACGTAGTCGAAGGTGTCGCCCCCCACGTGGTCGGCGGGTTCCAGAGCTCCGGCGACCGCGAACTGTGCCGCCTCGCACGCCAGCGACGCCGGGAGCAGCCGGTGCTGGATCTCCGCGGCCAGACTCAGCGGCTTGGTGCGCCGGCCCCACTGGTACACATCGGTGTGGGACCGGTTCGCGATGACGATGTACGCCAGCGCGTGCGCGGTCTCGCCGATCTCCCGCATCACCTCCGCGCTCGGTGCCGCGGGCAGGAACAGTTCGAGGAGCCCGACGGCATCCCCACGGTTGGTCACCGGGGCGACGACCCGCACCAGCTCCCTCCCGCCCCTGTCCTCCACCCTCGGCCGCTGGCTGCGGATCACGTCGTCGTACAGGGTGCCCCGCAGCCGAATGCGCTGGGCCGGCTCACCAGTCTCGACGCTGCCCGCAGCACCCAGCCGCACGACCGAACTGCCGGAGAAGTCAGTGATCAGAAACGACACCGACGCGGCCCCGAGGCGCTCCCTGAGCATGCGCGCGACCACGTCGAGCGACTCCACAGGTGCCGCGGCCTCGGCCGCTTCCAACGCCCCCGCCAAAGTCATTGCCCTGCCCCGCTGCCTTCCGCCCACGGGAGGACGAGAGGCTTGCCCGTCGTCCAGCTCTCCTGCGGTCATAGCGACCCCTTGCTGCTTGCTGCCGGCCGGGACTCCGTCCCGGACGCGCGAAGATCCGCGCCGAGGCGGCACCGGACACATCACATTGCACCACGCCCCCCCGGAGACTCCCAGCCTGCACGGCATCAGCTCCAGGACAGGAGCCGGTTGCCGGTCATGGGCCACGCGGGTTCGACGTGTACCGGTCCGGGCCCATCCGAAGCGGACGACGAGACGCAGGACAGGACTCCATCACGCCGCGCCTCCGTCAGCGGAAGGCCGAAGTTCCCGGCGCGGCTTCGGCGATGCGCTCCCCAGCCAGGCACCCCGTCAGTGCTGCCGCGATCGGTACGCACCTGGTCGGCGTCGGCGGACTGCTCGGCGCAACGCTGCAGGTGGCAAGCAGGGCGGAGTGCTGTGCCGGCCCGCTCCGGTTTCCACGCCGCCGCAGCCGCCGTTCTCGCTGCGGCTACTGTGGTGGGGCGATGGCGGGCGGCCCGGAATGGGCGTGATGGGCACGGTGCCAGTGCAGTGAAAGCCCCTTGGCGTCGGACAACCCCCTTCGCCAACCGATCTTGCATCGCCACTTGCCGGGGTGGACGAGCTGCACACCTTGTTCCTCGACCCGGTGACGGACCCCAAGCTGCTCAAAGCCGGCGCTCGTGCCGGCCGGGCTCGGAGTGACGCTCCTCCTCAGAGGAGCGTTCGCAGCGGGCCGGATCACTGCCCCTGAATTTCGAGAGCGGCACCTGGCTCACACCGATAGCCGTACTCCTTGGAGGTTCCAACAGAAGCTGTTGATCACGTGACTGTCGGCTTGGTTGCTCGTTGGTCCGTTCGTGGCGAAGGGGAACTCCCGGCAGTGGACCGTCTCGGACGAACCGTGGTCACTGATCGAGCCGTTGCCGCCAGTGCCGGCACCGAAGCCGGTGGCGGGCCGGCCGGGGGGCAGGCCCTGTGCGGGATCCTGTTCGTGCTCCGCACCGGCATCCAGGGGGAGTACCTGCTCCAGGTGCTCGGCTTCGGCTCCGGTATGACGTGCCGGCGGCGCCTGGCTGCATGGAACGAGGCCGGCGTGTGGGACCGGCTGCGCCTGGTCCTGCTCAAGAAGCCGCGGTCGGCCAAGCAGCTCGACTGGTCGCGGGCGGTGATCGACTCCAGCCATGTCCGGGCCGCCCGACGGGGCCCCGGAGTGGACCCAGCCCGGTCGACCGAGTACGGCCGGGCAGCAAGCACCACCTCCTCGTCGACGGGCAGGGCATCCCGCTCGCCGTGTCGCTGATCTGCGCGACGTGACCCAGCTGATGCCCCTGCTCGCCAAAATCCCGTCCGTCGCGGGCATGGTCGGCCGGCCGCGGTGACGACCGGACATGCCGCTTGCCGACCGCGGCCACGACCACGACAAGTACCGCCGTCTCGTCTGGGCCCAGGATCGAACCGGTCATCGCACGACGCGGCCTCCCGCCTCCATCGTCGGGTCGCCGAGCGCACCATCGCCCGGCTGCCCGGCTGCCCGGCTGCCCGGCTGCACGGCTGCACGGCTGCACGGCTTCCGACGCCCACGCGACCGCTGGGAGCGACGCGACGACATCCACGAAGCCTTCCTCGGCCTCGCCTCCTACCTCATCACCCACCGACACGTCCAACGCCTTTGTCAGGACCTCTTGGGCGGCCGCTGACACTTGCTCGCAGCGGCTTCGCCTCGGCGGTAACGCCGTGTCGGCCAGGCCGGCGTCCGGTCGCCGGGAGTGGGAGCGGAAGGCGGACCGAGGCGTACGTCAATTCCGGGATCCCGGGTATGGGCAGTACTGGGAGTTCACCCACATGCCAAGTGAAGTCCGGACAGGGCATGCGTCATACCGTGCCGCCTGACGACTACGGAAAGCGACTTCTGATCATGAATTCCTCGCAGGCGGTGCGACCCCCTCCCGTACGGGCGAGTACGGGCAGCGACTTCGCCCGGCTCTCCCGGAAGATCCAGGAGGCCGGGCTCATGGCCCGGCGCCCCGGATACTACGCACTGCGCATCGCGGCCGTGACGGCCCTGTACGCCGCCGGGTGGACGGCGTTCGTTTTGATCGGCGACAGCTGGTGGGCGCTGCTGGCAGCCGGTTTCCTGGCCTTCGTGTTCGGGCAGGTGGCGCTGCTCGCGCACGACCTGGCCCACCGGCAGGTCTTCCGGCTGCGCAAGGGCAGCGAGGTGTCGGGGCGCGTCGCCGGAAACCTTGGCATCGGCATGGGGTACGGCTGGTGGCAGGACAAGCACACCCGCCACCACGCCAATCCCAACCACGAGGACCTCGATCCCGACCTCGACCCGGACATCCTCGTCTGGACGCAGGACCAGGCCCGTGCGGCCAGGGGACTGCCGCGGCTGCTCGGCCGCTCGCAGGCGTTCCTCTTCTTCCCGCTGCTCACGTTGGAGGGGTTCAACCTGCACGTGTCCGGGGTGCGATCGCTGTTCGACCGCTCGCTCAAGCACCGCATGTGGGAAGGGGCCCTGCTCACTGCGCACCTCGCCGCCTACCTCGGCGCGCTGTTCCTGGTGCTGTCGCCCGGCAAGGCGGTCGTCTTCCTCCTCGTCCACCAGGGCCTCTTCGGCGTCTACCTCGGCTCGATCTTCGCCCCGAACCACAAAGGCATGCCGATCCTGCGAGGCGCCGACCGTCCCGACTTCCTGAGGCGCCAGGTCCTGACTTCCCGCAACGTGCGCGGAGGCCGGTTGACCGACATCGTCCTCGGCGGTCTCAACTACCAGATCGAGCACCATCTCTTCCCGAGCATGCCCAGCCCGCACCTGCGCAGAGCCCGGACCATCGTCCGCGAGTACTGCCAGGAGATCGGGGTCGACTACCTGGAGACCAGCCTTGTCGAGTCCTACCGGCAGACCCTCGCCAGTCTCCACGCGGCGGGAGCCCCCCTGAGAAGGCCGAGCACCACCTGACGCCACGCCCGGCAGCCGGCACGCGGATGGTCCATCGGTACTCGGAACACCGGCCCGCGTCATCGCGCCCGACCCTGCCCACAAGCACCGCGCCGCCCTCGCCCGCGGGGCTGTCGCTGACGTGGACCAGCCCCCCGCGGGGCCCCTCCACGGGTCCCTCCAACGTCCCTCCACGGCCACTTCGTCCGCACGGCGTGCTGACGCAGGTCAGCCCCGGCGGTCAGGGTTGCGCGACGCGTTCGACAACCCTCTCGGGTCGCCGCAGGTCTGGAAGCCGACCGGAGTACGACGGAAGGAAGTGCTGAGGGCCCTGGGAATCTTCCAGCGAGCCACCCCTGATCAGCTGCGGCGGACGCTCCGCCCCGGAGACCGGCACGACCGGATCACCCGCGACACCTGAACGCGTTGAAGGACTCCCTCCGACCCGGGTGGAGACACGACCGGAGTCCGGCCACCCGTTGTGGGCGTTCACCGGGAAGGGCCACCCGGAAGCCCGCCTGCCGCTGCCGAGAACGTACGGATCTCCGCGCTGCGCAAGCCCACGTTCGACGACGAAGGCCGACCGGTTCAAGCCGACGGCTACGACGAACACGCCGCCGCCGTCACCTCGGCCGACGCCGTGCTCACCGGCGCCAGGCGGAGGGCGAGGTGGGCCGAGATCCGGCAGCACTCCTGGCCCGGCGAGCGGGACCGGCTGTGCGGGCCGTGCGCCGGGGCCGACATCGGCCGTGCTGAAGCCGAACGGCTCTCCCACGGCCAGGCGGAAGAGGCGGCCGCGAGGGAAGCCGCCGAAGCGGAGGCGAAGAAGGCCCGGGGATCATTCGGTATCCGGCGCCGCCGCTGGAAGGGGAAGCACAGGGGGCATGGGCAGGCGGCCTGCCGACGGCCGCCTGCTCCACTCACGCCCCGGCACCCGTCCAGCACGGCAAAAGAGCGGCTGCCCGGATCTCCCGGACGGTTCGACGACGCCGAGACCCCCTGCAAGCCTCATGTGGCTGATACCGCTGACGGCCCCTTCCCAAGGCTCATTCGGGTGGATTCGGGATGCCCGCAGGGGTGGTGGGCAGGCCGGGGGCGGTGTCAGCGGAACTGGAAGTGGGCGACGCGGTCGGTGCCGTCGCTCAGTTCCAGATGGAAGGTGCGGCAGGTGCCGGCCCATGCCCTGTCGGTCTTCCAGACATAGGTGTAGGTGTCGGTGGCCGCGTCGTAGGTGAGGCCGGAGGTGCTGACGGCGCCGGTGTCGACCGGGTCCGTGGCGGTGCCGTCGCAGGCGGTCTGCTGGGACGACGGGGAGCCGTCTGCGAGGACGTCCAGGCCCTTGTCGCCGCCGAGGGAGAACTTGACGGGGATGCTGCGGCCGGCGTTGACGGAGTTGACGGCCGGAGCGTTGTGCACGGGCGCGTGGAAGCCGGTGAAGGGGAAGGCCGGGGTCGGGTTCTCGACCTGGGTGTTCACCTGGTCGTGCCCGATCGCCTGCTGGTGGTAGTTGATGGCCTCGGCGTCGACCGTGACCGTCCCGCCCTCGGTGGGGACGACCGTCAGGGGGATCGAGGCGGGGTCGGTGAAGGCGGCCAGATGCCAGCAGCTGCCGGTCACCCCGTTGGGGAAATCGCAGTACCAGCCGCTGTCCCCTGCCTGGAAGGCGGTCACCGTGGCGGCGGCACCGGACAGGGCGACGTTGACCGTGTTGGTCCTGCCCAGGAAGTCGGGGCTGGAGTTGGGAACGTCGAGGGTGACGCTGTGGGGGGCGTCCACCTGGACGGGGCCGGCCGGCGCGGCGAGTTGGACGACGGAACACCCACACCTGGAAGCCGGCCTCGGCCAAGGCCGGCGTCATCCCGCCACGTGCCGAGGGGTCGAAAGCCTGGCAGCGGGCGGCGGCCCCGAAGGACGGTTTCCACGTGCTTCGGCACACCTACGCCTCGGTCATGTCGGAAGCCGGAGAGTCCGTCGTGACCCTGGCTCGGTGGCTCGGACACTCCTCGCCGGCGATCACTCTCGGTTACTATGCTCACTTCATGTCGGAGGCCGGCAGCAAGGGGCGCGGCACCATCGACGGTCTGCTGGGGGAGCGCGGGGGATCGGCTTGCCGGCCGAAACTCCCCAGATTCTCCCCAGCACCGTCGACCGGTGATTCCTGCCTCTGCGCCCCGAAGGAGTCCTCCGTTGATTGTAAGGCTGAAGAGATGGGTGGCCTGGGAAAGTGCTGAAAGAGGTTGTAGCGACCCGCTATGTCACGCCTCTGCGTGAGGGCGGCTCGCTCCCCGGGATCGTCGAGGCCGACGACCTCGGCACGTACGTCATGAAGTTCACCGGCGCCGGACAGGGCCGCAAGACCCTGGTCGCCGAGGTCATCTGCGGGCAGCTCGCCCGCAGGCTCGGGCTGCGGGTGCCGGAGCTCGTCGCCATCCAGCTGGACCCCGTCATCGGGCTCTCCGAGCCCGACCAGGAGGTGCAGGAGCTGCTGAAGGCGAGCGGCGGCCTCAACCTGGGCATGGACTTCCTGCCCGGCTCCCTGGGCTTCGACCCGCTGGCGTACGAGGTCGACCCCGTCGAGGCCGGCAAGGTCGTCTGGTTCGACGCGGTCATCAACAACGTCGACCGCTCCTGGCGGAACCCGAACATGCTGGTCTGGCACGGCGACCTCTGGCTCATCGACCACGGCGCCACCATGATCTGGCACCACAACTGGCCGGGCGCCCAGGCCTCCGCCGCCAAGCCGTACGACGCCTCGGACCACGCGCTCGCCCCGTTCGGTCCGGACATCGCCGCCGCGGCGGCCGAACTTGCACCGCTCGTCACCCGCGAGCTGCTCGACGAGGTCGCCGCCGACGTACCCGACGAGTGGCTCGTCGGCGAGCCCGGCTTCGACGGTGCGGACGAGGTGCGCGCCGCGTACGTCGAGGCGCTCCTGCCGCGCGCCGCCACCATCCACGAGCGGGTCACGCTCGGCCCGCGCACCGAGAACCGGCCGCAGCAGCCGCCCGGCTGGCTGGCCGAGCGCCTCGCGCCCCGGCCGCACCCCACCGAGAAGGACAGCACCCCGTGACCGACCGCGATGTCTTCGAGTACGCGCTGCTGCGCGTGGTGCCGCGGGTCGAGCGCGGCGAGTGCTTCAACGCCGGGGTGGTCGTCTACTGCCGCGCCCGGTCCTTCGTGGCCGCCCGGGTCCATCTGGACGAGGCGAAGCTGGCGGCACTCGACCCGGTGGCCGACGTGACCGGTGTCCGGGCCGCGCTGCACGCGGTCGAGGGGGTCTGCCTGGGGGGCGACGCCGCAGGTCAGGCGGCGCGGGACGACGCGGGGCGGCGCTTCCGCTGGCTGATCGCGCCGCGCTCCACGGTCGTCCAGCCGGGGCCCGTGCACACGGGTCTCACCGCCGACCCCGAGGCCGAGGTGGAGCGGCTCCTCGACCTGTTGGTGCGCTGAGCGCGGCCGTCCGGGGACGGGGAGTGACGGGGGGCACCCGGTGGGCCGTTGACACCGGGTGCCAGGGCTTCTAGCGTCTCGTTCTGCGGACGATACTAAGCGGTCGCTCATGTGCGGGACGCAGGAGCGCGCGACCGGTTCGACCGCGACCAGGGACGATCCAAGGGCGAGGAGAACCAAGCATGTCCACCACCGAGCAGCGCGTAGCCGTCGTCACGGGTGCCGCACGGGGAATCGGCGCCGCCACCGCGCTCCGCCTCGCGGCCGAGGGCCGCGCCGTCGCCGTACTCGACCTCGACGAGGCGGCCTGCAAGGACACCGTCGAGAAGATCACCGCGGCGGGCGGCACCGCCCTCGCGGTCGGCTGCGACGTCTCCGACAGCGCCCAGGTGGAGGCCGCCGTCGCGCGGGTCGCCGCCGAGCTCGGCGCGCCGACGATCCTTGTCAACAACGCGGGTGTGCTCCGCGACAACCTGCTCTTCAAGATGTCCGAGTCGGACTGGGACCTCGTCATGAACGTGCACCTCAAGGGTGCCTTCCTGATGGCGAAGGCCTGCCAGAAGCACATGGTGGACGCCGGTTTCGGCCGGATCGTCTCGCTCTCCTCCTCCTCGGCGCTCGGCAACCGCGGCCAGGCCAACTACGCGGCAGTGAAGGCCGGTCTGCAGGGCTTCACCAAGACCCTCGCCAAGGAGCTCGGCAAGTTCGGCATCACGGCCAACGCCGTCGCCCCGGGCTTCATCGTCACCGAGATGACCGCGCAGACCGCCGAGCGCGTCGGCATGGGCTTCGAGGAGTTCCAGGCCGCCGCCGCCACCATGATCCCGGTGCAGCGGGTCGGCCGCCCCGAGGACGTGGCCAACGCCATCGCCTTCTTCACGGGCGACGACGCGGGCTTCGTGTCGGGCCAGGTCATGTACGTGGCCGGCGGCCCGCTCAACTGACGACCGGCAGCGAGAGGAGCGAGGCGGACATGAGCACACAGGAACGGCCGGAGCTGTCCGGCAAGGTGGCCCTGGTCACCGGCGCGAGCCGGGGCATCGGGTACGGCATCGCCGAGGCGCTCGTCGCCCGCGGCGACCGGGTCGTCATCACCGGGCGCGGCGAGGAGGCCCTCAAGGAGGCCGTCGAGCGACTGGGGGCCGACCGGGCGATCGGCGTCCCCGGCAAGGCCCACGACGAGGCCCACCAGGCCGCCGCCGTCGAGGCGGCGATGGACGGATTCGGCCGGGTGGACTTCCTGATCAACAACGCCGGCACGAATCCGGTCTTCGGGCCGATCGCCGATCTGGACCTCGGGGTGGCCCGCAAGGTCTTCGAGACCAACGTGGTCTCCGCGCTCGGTTTCGCCCAGCGGACCTGGCACGCCTGGCAGAAGGAGCACGGCGGCGCGATCGTGAACATCGCGTCGGTCGCCGGGGTCTCCGCCTCGCCCTTCATCGGCGCGTACGGAATGAGCAAGGCCGCGATGGTCAATCTCACCCTGCAATTGGCGCATGAATTCGCCCCGCTGGTGCGGGTCAATTCCATTGCGCCGGCAGTCGTGAAGACCAAATTCGCGCAGGCGCTGTACGAGGGCCGGGAGGCGGAGGCGGCCGCCGCCTACCCGCTCGGCCGGCTCGGCGAGCCCGAGGACATCGGCGGCGCGGCCGCCTTCCTCACCTCGTCCCAGTCGGAGTGGATCACTGGTCAGACGCTCGTCGTCGACGGCGGGATTTTCCTGAACGCCGGAGTCGGGTGACCGATATCCGGACACTTTCCGGAATCTGTGTCCGGATTGAGCCCGGTTGTTCAGCGAATGCCTCAAGTGCCCCGTCAGGCTCGAAGATTGACCTGGCGGGGTGCTGCGGTATCGTCGGCCGACCCCTGGCTGAACGAGGAGCGTGCACGTGTTCAACCGGACCAGTCTGCAGGCCGCTGCAGCCCTTGTGTCCATATCCCTGGTGTCCGGATGCGGTGTCTTCTCGGACAGTGAATCCGCCGGGGATCAGAGACTCGTCATCGGTACGACGAGCTCTCCCACCACGCTCGATCCGGCCGCCGCCTGGGACAATTCCTGGGAGCTCTTCCGGAATATCTTCCAGACCCTGGTGAGTTTTCCGACCGGCAGCACCATTCCGGCTTCGGACGCCGCCGACTGCAAGTTCTCCGACACCGCCAGCCGGGTCTTCGAGTGCAAGCTCGTGGAGGGCCTCACGTTCTCCAACGGGCACAAGCTGGACGCGAAGGCCGTGCAGCACTCGATCGAGCGCATCCGCACGATCAACCACAAGGGCGGCCCCAACGGGATGCTCGGCTCGCTCGACAAGATCGAGACCGTGGGCGACAGGACCGTCGTCTTCCGGCTCAACAAGTCGGACGCCACCTTCCCGTTCGTCCTCGCCACGCCGGCGATGTCCCTCGTGGACCCGGCCGAGTACCCGGCCGACCGCCTCCGCGAGGACGGCAAGGTCACCGGATCGGGGCCGTACGTCCTCGACTCGTACACCGAGCACGAGTCGGCGGAACTGACCAAGAACCCCACCTACAAGGGCTTCGCCGACCGGAAGAACGGCGGCGTGACCATCAAGTACTTCGACCAGTCCGACGCGATGGTCGCAGCACTGAAGAAGGACGAGATCGACGCCACCTACCGCGGCCTCACCGCCGAGGAGGTCATCGCACTCCAGGAGGACAAGCCCGAGAACAAGGGCCTGCAGCTCATCGAGTCGACCGGCGCCGACATCCGCTACCTCGTCTTCAACACGCAGGACCCCTCGGTGGCCAAGCTCGCCGTCCGCAGGGCCATCGCCCAGCTCGTCGACCGCGACGAACTGGTCAACAGGGTCTACCAGGGCACCGCCGAGCCCCTGTACTCGATGGTGCCCAAGGGCATCGCCGCCCACACCACCAAGTTCTTCGACCGCTTCGGCTCGCCGAGCGCCAAGAAGGCCAAGGAGATCCTCCGCGACGCGGACATCACCGATCCCGTCGAGCTGACCTTCTGGTACACGACGGACCGGTACGGCTCCTCCACGGCGGCCGAGTTCAAGGAACTCAAGCGCCAGCTGGAAGAGTCCGGGCTCTTCAAGGTCACCGTGGAGGGCAAGCCCTGGAAGGAGTTCCAGGCGGGCTACCAGAAGGGCGAGTACCCGGTCTTCGGGCGCGGCTGGTTCCCCGACTTCCCGGACCCGGACAACTTCGTCGCCCCCTTCATCGGCGAGGAGAACGTCCTCGGCACGCCCTACGTCAGCCCCCGGATCACCGGCGAGCTGCTCCCGAAGTCCCGCCGCGAGAGCGACCGCGGGACCGTCACGGACGAGTTCGTCGCGGCCCAGGAGATCATGGTCCAGGACGTCCGGCTGCTGCCGCTGTGGCAGGGCAAGCTGTACATCGCGGCCGGTGAGGACATCGGTGGCGGCGAGGTCGCCCTCGACCCGCAGACGGTCATGCAGCTCTGGCAGCTGCACCGCCGGGCCAGCTGGTAGAAGGACGGTCTGCCGGGGGCCACTGTCAGTGGCCCCCGGTAGGTTCTGGGACGAGAGACACGAACGTCCACCGGAGGTTGTTGACCGTGACCGACACCAGCATGCTGCCCGAGTCCTGGCGGGGCGTCCTCGGCGAGGAACTGCAGAAGCCGTACTTCGAGCAGCTCACCGAGTTCGTCGAGCAGGAGCGCGCCCGGGGGCCGGTCTTCCCGCCGAAGGACGAGGTCTTCGCCGCCCTCGACGCCACGCCGTACGACAAGGTGAAGGTGCTGATCCTCGGTCAGGACCCCTACCACGGCGAGGGCCAGGGACACGGCCTCTGCTTCTCGGTCCGCCCCGGGGTGAAGACCCCGCCCTCCCTGCGGAACATCTACAAGGAGATGCACGCCGAGCTCGGCCACCCGATCCCGGACAACGGCTATCTGATGCCGTGGGCCGAGCAGGGCGTCCTCCTGCTCAACGCCGTTCTGACGGTCCGCGCCGGCGAGGCGAACTCGCACAAGGGCAAGGGCTGGGAGAAGTTCACGGACGCCGTGATCACCGCCGTCGCCTCGCGGCCCGACCCCGCCGTCTTCGTCCTCTGGGGCAACTACGCCCAGAAGAAGCTGCCGCTCATCGACGAGGAGCGGCACGTGGTGGTGAAGGGCGCCCACCCCTCGCCCCTGTCGGCGAAGAAGTTCTTCGGATCGCGGCCGTTCACCCAGATCGACGCGGCCGTCGCGGCCCAGGGCCACGAGCCGATCGACTGGCGCATCCCGGACCTCGGCTGAGCCTCGGCCCGATCCGGGCCGGGTGCGGCTAGCGTCGATCCTCCCAGTGGGTGAGCGGGTGGAGGTCGCGGTGACCGAGCAGCAGCAGGTGTCGGACGACGGGGTCATGACCAGGATCGGGCAGGCCATGATGCTGCTCCACGGCGGCGACCGCGAGGAGGCCCGCAACCGCTTCGGGCTCCTGTGGCAGCAGATCGGCCTCGACGGGGACCCACTGCACCGCTGCACCCTCGCGCACTACATGGCGGACGCCCAGGACGACCCCGACACCGAGCTGGCGTGGGACCTCCGGGCCCTGAGCGCGGCCGAGGGGCTCGCCGAGGAGCGGCTCGCCGCGCACGACTCGGCCGCCGCGCTCCGGGCGCTGTACCCCTCGCTCCACCTCAACCTGGCCGCCGACTACGTCAAGCTCCAGCGCTTCGACGCCGCCCGCGTCCACCTGGACCGGGCCCGCGCGGCCTCGGACCACCTGGACGACGACGGCTACGGGAACGGGGTGCGGGCCGCCATCGAGCGCTTGGAGCTACGACTCCGCGCGGAGTGAGGCGGCGGGTGGTCCGCCAGGGCGTCCGGCGGACCGTGGCGGCCGGCCGGGCCTCCGGGGCGCCCGGGGCTGTGGTGGCCGACGGCCCCGCCGGATGCCCGGATGCCCGGGGGCCGGCGTGCGCCGGACCCGTACCCGGTGGCGGGTCGCCCGAGGGCGGCTCAGTGGCCGTACGTGCCGTGGCAGATCCTGGACGGATCGCTGCCCGGGGCCCAGCCCCCGTACCGCTCGCCCAGCTCGCAGACGTCCGCCCGGGACACCGGCGCCTTCCGCGGCAGCCCGGCCGGCTCCGGAAACTCGGGGAGTTCGGGGAGCGTCGGCCGGGGTGCCGGGCGCGGACGCTCGCGCTGCCCGGGTACGGCCGCGGGGCGCCGCGCCTCCGGGCGGGGCGGTGGGGCCGTCGCCCGCCGGCGTACGTCCGACGTGGGTGTCACTCGGGGTGCGGCGGTCGGCGGGGGAGCGGGCATCGCCGCTTCGAGGGCCTCGCGGGCCGGGCCCTCGACGATCTGCGGGGCCACGTCCTGGGCGGGCCGTACGGTCTCCGTCTCCGCGGCCGGCGCGGGGACGGGCGCCGGCCGCGGGGCGTCCACCGAGACGCAGCCCGCGAGGGCGGCCACGGCCGCCCCGACCAGGATCTTCGCTGTGGTTCGGGTTCCATGCACCCGCGCCACTCTGCTGGTCCCGCGGTGATCTTCGCGCCCCTACCGGCGGGGAATGCCCCGCAAGGGTGAGCCGGCGCGGTGCCCGCCTTGACCCGCTCAGTCGCCGGTCGCGCCGTCGATCCGCTCCCGGAGGAGGTCCGCGTGGCCGTTGTGGCGGGCGTACTCCTCGATCATGTGGAGGTAGATCCAGCGGAGGTTGTAGCTCTTCCCGTTGGGGCGCTTGCCCTTGCCCAGGTCGTCGAGACCGCTGTCCGCCGCCACACCGCGCGCGTGGGCGATCTCGGCCTGCCAGGTGGCGTACGCCTCCTCGTAGGTGTCCTCGTCGGTGGTGTGGATGTCCCGGTCGTGGTCCTCGTCCGTCGAATAGATCCACTGGGTCTCCTCGCCGGCCAGGGTGCGCCGGAACCAGCCGCGCTCGACCTCGGCCATGTGGCGGACGAGGCCCAGCAGGTTGAGGTCCGAGGGCGGGGCGGAAAGGGTGCGCAGCTGGGCGTCGTCGAGCCCCTCGCACTTCCTCGCGAGGGTCGCGCGGTGGAAGTCGAGCCACTGCTCCAGCGCCTCGCGCTCGCCCGAGGTGGTGGACGGGTCGACGCGGGGGACGGATTCGATGCGTTCGGTGGTCATGCGCGGCATCGTCTCCCATGATCACCGCTCGTGCCACCGCTTTCCGGTCGCGCTCAGCGGGTTCGACTCCCGAGCATGCCCCGCAGCAACTCCTCGAAACCGGTACGAAGTTCCGCGAGGCTGGGCACGGCCGCGTGGAAGGAGCCCGCGGCGCAGGAGAACATCAGCCCCTCGCACCAGGCGATGAGGGAGAGCGCGTGCCGCTCGGGTTCCTTCGAGCCGGCCGCCGTCGTCATCGCGACCAGCGGGTCGTGGAACACGGAGCCGGCGGCGTCGAAGAAGGCGCGGAGCTCGGGACGGCGGGTGGCTTCGAGGGCCAGCTCGTAGCGGGAGACGAGCAGGGCGCGATGGTCGGTGAGATAGCGGTGCAGGGCGAGGGCGAGGACGTCCACGAGTACGGCGGGGTCCAGGGGAGCGGTGGTGTTCCCGGTCGCGGCGGGAGTCACGGGGTCGGTGGTGCCCCCGGACGCGGCGGGAGCCATGGGGCCGGTGGTGTTCCCGGACGCGGTAGGAGCCGCGGAGCCGGTGGTGTCCCCGGGTGCGGCGGCGCTTCCGGCGCCCGGCAGCTCGTCGGGGGTGAGGACCCGGGCCTCCAGCTCGACCTGACGTCGCACGGCCGTCTCGAGCAGGGCCTGGCGCGTGCGCGCGTGGTTGGACGTCGAGCCCTGCGGCAGCCCCGCCCGCTCGTCCACGGCGCGATGCGTCAGACCCCGCATGCCGCGCTCGACGAGGAGGTCGAGGGCGGCGTCACCGATCCGTTCGGCACGTGAGGCGGAGGGCTCCGGGCCCTCGGCACCGGCAGTGGGGGAGGCGGGGGACGGGGTGGGTGTGCTCATGCGGGACAACCTACTACCGAGCCGACTACACCTGTAGTACGGTCAAGGCGTCGGCCTCACTACACCTGTAGTTCCCTCTCTGAGGAGCACCCATGGAGCAGCACCGTGCCGTCGTCGTCGGAGCCGGCGTCGGCGGGCTCACCGCCGCCGTCGCCCTCCACCGGAACGGCTGGCAGGTCACCGTCCTGGAACGCGCCGCCGACCTCGCCCCCGTCGGCGCCGGCATCGGCCTCGCTCCCAACTCCCAGCGCGCCCTGGACGTCATCGGCCTCGGCGACCGCGTCCGCTCCCTCGCCGCCTGGCAGGGCGACGGCGGCATGCGCACCCCCGGCGGCCGCTGGCTCGCCCGTACGAACGCCGGGGCCGCCGCCGCGCGCTTCGGCGGGCCGCTCGTCCTCCTGCACCGGGCCACCCTCGTCGAGATCCTCACCTCGGCCCTCCCCGACGGAAGCGTCCGCACCGGAGCGGCCGCCTCGCTCGTCGACCCCGGCGACGCCCACCGCCCCGCCCGCCTGACCACCCCGCAGGGCGAGATCGAGGCCGAACTCGTCGTCGGCGCCGACGGCATCCGCTCCGCGCTGCGGCACACCCTCTTCCCCGAGCACCCCGGCACCCGGTACTCCGGCTGCACCACCTGGCGGGTCGTCGTCCCCGCCCCCGAGCGGCCCTTCGCCCCGCACGAGACCTGGGGCGCCGGACGCCTGTGGGGCACCCAGCCCCTCAAGGACGGCCGGATCTACGCGTACGCCATGGCCACGGCCCCCGCCGGCGGCCGCGCGCCCGACGACGAGAAGGCCGAACTCCTCCGCCTCTTCGGCGACTGGCACCACCCCGTGCCCGAGATCCTCGCCGCCGTCGAACCCGACCAGGTCCTGCGCCACGACGTCCACCACCTGCCCGACCCGCTGCCGGCCTTCCACCGGGGCCGGGTCGCGCTCCTCGGCGACGCCGCGCACGCGATGATGCCGAGCCTCGGCCAGGGCGGGAACCAGGCGATCGAGGACGCCGTCGTCCTCGCCCACCACGCCCGCTCCGCGCCCGACTTCCTCCCGGACCGCGCCCTCGCCGCGTACACCGCGGACCGCCTGCCGCGCACCACGGCCATCGTCCGCAAGGCCGCCCGTACCGGAGCGCTCACGATGCTCTCCGCCCGTCCCGCCGTCGCCCTGCGCTCCACCCTCGTCGGCGCCGTCTCCCGCCTCGGGCCCGGCTTCCTCCTGCGCGGCTTCGACGGCATCACCGACTGGCACCCGCCGGTTGCCCCGGCCCGTCCCGCGTAAGCTGACCTGCGCGAACGGCCCGTGCGCACGGGGCCGGTGGACACGACAAGGGAGACCCCGTGAAGGTTGGCTGCATCGGACTCGGCGACATCGCGCAGAAGGCCTACCTTCCCGTCCTCGCCACCCTCCCCGGCGTCGAGCTCCACCTCCAGACCCGCACCGCCGCGACCCTGGACCGGGTCGCCGACAGCCTCCACCTGCCGGCCGACCGGCGCCACCGCGACCTCGACTCGCTGCTCTCCGCCGGACTCGACGCGGCCTTCGTCCACGCGCCGACCTCCGTCCACGCCGAGATCGTCGGCCGCCTCCTCGAAGCGGGCGTCCCCACGTACGTCGACAAGCCCCTCGCGTACGAGTACGCCGACTCCGAGCGGCTCGTCGAACTCGCCGAGAAGCGTGCCGTCGGCCTCGCCGTCGGCTTCAACCGGCGCCTCGCCCCCTCCTACGCCCAGTGCGTCGAGCACCCGCGCGACCTGATCGTCCTCCAGAAGAACCGGGTCGGCCTGCCCGAGGAGCCCCGCACCCTCGTCCTCGACGACTTCATCCACGTCGTCGACACCCTGCGGTTCCTGCTCCCCGGGGAGGTCGAGCACGTGGACGTGCGGGCCCGGATCCGCGACGGGCTCATGCACCACGTCGTGCTCCAGCTCTCCGGCGACGGCTTCACCGCCATCGGCATGATGAACCGGATGAGCGGCTCCACCGAGGAGATCCTGGAGGTCTCGGGACAGGACACCAAGCGCCAGGTCCTCAACCTCTCCGACGTCGTCGACCACAAGGGCCAGCCGACCCTGCGGCGGCGCGGCGACTGGGTGCCGGTCGCCCGCCAGCGCGGGATCGAGCAGGCCGTGCTCTCCTTCCTCGACGCCGTACGCGACGGGCGGCCGCTCAGCGCCCGCGACGCCCTGCTGACCCACGAGCTGTGCGAGCGCGTGATCCGCGAGGCGCTGGTCCAGGCCTCCTGAGGGCTCCCGCGCCCTCGGCGGCGCACACCGCGCCCAGCACGGCGAACGCCCCGTACAACGCCCAGTCGCCCCACCGGACGTAGAACGTCGTCGTCACCGAGAGCGGCAGCTCGCGGACGGCGACGGCGCTCGCCTCCGTGCCGAGCGCGGGCCCGATCCGCCGCCCGTCGGGCCCGTGGGCGGCGCTGACCCCGGTGAGCGTCGCGTGCGCGACCGGCCGGCCCGTCTCCGCCGCCCGCAGCGCGGCCAGGGACGCGTGCTGGGCCGGCGCCCAGCTCTCCTGGAAGGTGCTGGTCGCCGACTGGACGACCAGCAGACCCGCGCCCTCCCTGACGAGACGCCGGCTCATGTCGGGAAAGGCGGACTCGAAGCAGATCAGCGGCCCGACGCGCGGGCCCCGGACGCCGTCGGAGCCGGTGCCGGTGCCCGTGCCCGGCAGCGTCATCACGACCGGCGCCGTGCCCCGCCGCCGGTCCTCCTCGGCCGCCTTGCCGACCGACGTCACCCACCCCAGGACGCCGCGAGCCGGAACGTACTCACCGAACGGCACGAGCCGCATCTTGTCGTACCGCTCACCCGTGAGCCCCGTCGGAGCGACCAGGACGGCGCTCTTGAAGATGCCGGGGCGGTCGGCCCGGCGCGCGTCCACGTTCACCAGGAGCGGCGCGTCGACCGCTCGCGCCAGGGCGGTGAGCCGGGCGGCGACCTCGGGTCGGCCGGCCGGATCGACGCCCACGCCGCTCTCACCCCAGACCACCAGGTCGAGACGCTGCCCCACGAGCGAACGGGTCAGCTCCTCGGCCCGCGCGAACCGCCCCTCGGGCCCTTCGGGACCCCCGAACACCCCGGGCTGTACGAGGGCCACCCGTACGGTTCCGCTCTCGGCCGGCGGCCCGACACCCCAGGCGGCCGTGCCGGCCACGAGCGCGCAGGCCGCGAGCCCCACGACACCGACGGTACGCAGCCCCGGCGCCGCCACGGCCAGGACCACCGCCGTGTTCACGGCCACCACGAGCAGGCTCACCAGCCAGACCCCGCCGACCGAGGCGAGCCGCAGCGCCGCCGGGACCTCCCACTGGCTCGCCCCGAGCAGCCCCCACGGGCCGCCCAGGCCCTCCCAGGAACGGACCAGCTCGATCAGCAGCCAGCCGGAAGGCACCGCGAGCAGCGCCACGGCGGCCCGCGACGACGACGGCGCGTCACCGAGCAGGGACCGGACGAGCCAGCCCCACGGCAGCCACAGCAGGCCGAGCAGCACGGCGAGCGGCAGCAGGAAGACGTGCAGGCTGGGCAGCAGCCAGTGATGGACGGCGAGCACGAAACCGATGCCGCCCAGCCAGCCGTCCAGAGCGGCCCGGCGGGCCCCCGGAGCCGTACGGATCAGCAGCAGCCACGGGACGAGCGCCAGATACGCCCACCACCACAGGCCGGGGGCGGGAAAGGCCAGTGCGGGCAGCGCACCGCAGCCGACGGCGAGCAGGGAACGGGCGACCCCCCGCCGAAGCGCCGGGCCCCGGCCGGGTGCCCCGGCCGGGCCTCGGCCCCACCGCCGACTCCCGAACGCGATCCGCATGGCATGCCTCCCGCCCCTGCCTTCAGTGTCGGACGTGCCGGGCCCCGGCGCGGCCCGAGGGACGCGCGGACCTCGGCGCGGCCGGTGAGGGACGCACGGGCCGCGCCGTGACCGACGGGGCCGGCGGCTCCGCGCGGTCCATGACCGCGCCGTACGACCGACGGTTCCGCACGACCGACGGGCCGTGACCGCGCCGCTCGGTCGACGGGCCGGAGCGGCTTCGCGTGGGCCGGCGGGACCCACCGGCCCGGCCGGCCGGTTCAGCGTTGCCGGCGCCACCGTTCGTCGACGACGACCGAGCGCAGCCGCCAGCCCTCGGCGGTCCGCAGGGCCGCGAAGGCGTAGCGGCCCCCGCAGACGAAGTCCTCGCCGGAGGCGAACCGCATCGGGTTGACGTAGTCGGCGCGCACGTCGGCCGCGTCACCCGGTTCCTGATACCCGGGCGGCCCCCGGAAGAGGACCTGCCGGTTCACGATGAGGTGCTGGCGTACGGGAAAGAGCGTCATCGTCTCGGCGAGCCAGTCGGCCACCTCGGCCGCCGGCCCCTCGATCCCGCCCGACCCCCGGTAGTCGGCCCGGCCCTCCGGGGTGAACAGCGCCCGGTAGGCGGTCCAGTCGGCGTCGTCCACGGCCGCCGCGTACCCGGTGATCAGGTCGTCGACGGCGAGTCGGTCCATCACGGTCGCGAGGTCCACGCGCTGCGTCATGGTTCAGTGTCGGGCAGGCCGGGTCGGGGGCCAAGAGGCGTGCGTACGGAGAGTGCGGGGAGTTCCGGCGGTGCGGTCATACTGTCGGGCATGCGTGTGAACATCGATCCCGAACTGAGCGACCGCACCTCCTTCTACCGGCTGCTCACCGCCACCGTCGTTCCCCGGCCGATCGCCTGGGTCTCCACGTCGTCGGCCGACGGGACGGACAACCTGGCCCCGCACTCCTTCTTCACCATCGCCTCGGTCGCGCCGCCGGTCGTGCAGTTCACGTCCGTCGGCCGGAAGGACTCGCTGCGCAACGTGGAGGAGACGGGGGAGTTCGTGGTCAACCTCGCCCCCGAGGGCCTCTTCGAGCAGATCAACGCCACGGGAACCGACTTCCCGCGCGGGGTGAGCGAGTTCGACGCCTGTGGCGTCGAGCGTGAGCCGAGCCTGCGGGTGAAGCCGCCGCGCGTGGCGCAGTCACCGGTGGCGCTCGAGTGCGAGCTGCACAGCACGGTGCGGATCGGCGACTCGACGGTCGTCTTCGGCCGGGTCGTGCACGCCGCCGTCGACGAGTCGGTCATGGTCGAGGGCCACCCCGAGATGACGCTGATGCGTCCGCTGGCCCGGCTCGGCAAGAACGAGTGGGGCACGTCGGGCGGCATCAAGGAGATCGCCCGCGTCCCCTACCGGGGCTGACCCCCCTAACTGTCGAGGGGGGGGGCGGGAGCCACGCCCCCCGGCCA